>NZ_JBZYWK010000003.1:0-258675 GCF_059115385.1 Occallatibacter sp. FHG110214_02
GTGATTGCCGACAAGGGCTACGACTCGGACAAGATCGTCGCGCATGTGAAAGTGGCGATGAAAGCCCAGGCGGTGATTCCGCCGCGCTCCAACCGCAAGCTGCAGCGCGAGTACGACAGAACCTTGTATAAGCTGCGCAACCGCATCGAACGCTGTTTCAGCAGATTAAAACAGTTCCGCAGATTCGCCACTCGCTACGAGAAATCGAAAACGTGCTTCCAAGCCCTCGTCGCACTCGCCTGCTCTGCCATCATCCTTAACCTAATTGTCGATACGGCCTAGGGAATAAAACATCCCTCAGAGGCTAAAGGCCGGACGTATTTTTGCCTATTATTGGCACGACTTTCGTCGTGCCCTTTCAAAACTGGATGGAAGGCGGGCTATTAGCCCGCCTTTTCTGTTAGCTCGGCCCAGCGTGCGTAGAGAGTATCAATAGCTTCTTGCGCGGCTTCCAGTTCTGCAAGGGCTTTCTGCAGTTCCACGGAATTGGTGGCTACGGCTGGGTCTTCTACTCGCGCATGAGCGGCAACCAGCACGGCGTCGGCTTCTTCTACGCGCTGCTCGATGGTGGCGAACTCTCTTGCTTCGAGATACGAGAGTTTTTTCTTTGGCTCTTGCCTGGGGGCAGGCGCGGCTTCGGCTTGTGGCGCGGGCTTTTCCCTGGGCGCTTCCGCTTCGGCCTGCCAGTCTTCCCACTGCTCGTAGCTTGCGAACTGCGCTGCGTTGCCTTTGGCATCGAGGCCCAGCACGGTTGTGGAGATGCGGTCGAGAAGATAGCGGTCGTGCGTTACGAGTACGAGTGCGCCGGGGAACTCCAGCAGGCTTTCTTCGAGAATGTCGAGCGTGGGGATGTCGAGGTCGTTGGTCGGCTCGTCGAGCAGAAGCAGGTCGGCGGGCTCAAGCATCAAGCGTGCGATGAGTACGCGGGCACGCTCGCCGCCGCTGAGGCGTTCGACGGGCTGATTGAGCTGTTCGCTGGCAAAGAGGAAGCGCGTGGCCCAGCTTGCTACGTGAATCTGGCGGCCTTGATAGACGACTGCATCACCATCGGGTGAGAGTGCCTGGCGCAGTGTTAGCTTCGGGTCGATTTCGCGGAGCTGGCTGAAGTAGACGATGCGTAGAAAGTCGGCACGTTGAATGGTGCCGGATGTCGGCTCGATTTCGCTGCGTAGTAAGCGCAGCAGCGTTGTTTTGCCGCTGCCGTTGGCTCCTACGAGTCCTACGCGCGTGCCTGCTGTGAAGACGAAGTTGAGATTTTCAAAGAGTGTGCGGTCGCCGATTTTGTAGGAGAGATTTTCAAGCGTGATGAGGCGCTTGGTCTTGCGGTCGCTTGCCTGGAAGTCGATGCCCGCGTTGTTGACGATGGAGCGCGTGTCCATGTCGGCCAGCTTGCGAATCATCTCATTGGCAGAGTCGATGCGGGCTTTGCTCTTGGTGGTGCGGGCCTTGGGGCCGCGGCGCAGCCACTCGATTTCCGTGCGGACGCGATTGCGGAGGCTTTCCTGCTCGCGGGATTGCGATTCGAGATACGACTGGCGCTCTTCGAGGAAGCGGCTGAATTTTCCGCGCACGCGCAACAGGCCTTCGGCGTAGATGCGGTTCAGCTCTACGATTTCGTTGGCTACGTTTTCGAGGAAGTAGCGGTCGTGGCTGACGATGACGGTTGCGAAGTCGGCTTGCTCCAGCAACTCTTCGAGCCAGCGGATTCCGGCGAGGTCGAGATGGTTGGTAGGTTCGTCGAGCAGGAGCACGTCAGGGTGTACGACGAGCGCTTCCGCGATGGCGAGACGTTTGCGCCAGCCACCGGAGAGGGATGCGGCTTCGTCTGTCAGTTCGGCAAAGCCGGTGCGGCCTGCCAGCTCGCGCAGGCGGCCTTCGCGGTCGTCTTCGGCAATGTGGGCGGAGGTCAGCGCGTTTTCAAGAACGTTGCGCACGCTGAGGCCGGCGGGGTAGAGCGAGTCCTGCGCCACGTAGGAGACGCGGGCGCGCTTGCGCACGGCTACTTCGCCGGAGTCGGGGTCCTGGATGCCGGCGAGCACGGAGAGCAGGGTGGATTTACCCGCGCCGTTGGGGCCGATGAGGCCGATGCGGTCGCCTTCGCTGACGGTGAGCGAGATGTTGCGGAAGAGCGGCGCGGCGCCGAAGGCCTTCGAGACAGATTGTGCGTTGAGAATTGGGGGCATTCCTCTTCTATTTTAGTTTGTTTGAGGAGCGGGTGGTATTCTCCGGCCAGCGCAAAACAGGGAAGCGGAGGATGCGAGAATCGGGCTATGAATCCACTTGAGGGTTGGGAGAATTTTTATACGATTGTCGGCTCGTCTGCGGGAGCCTTGATTGGCCTGCAGTTTGTGGTGATGACGCTGGTGGCGCAGAAGACCAACATGGCGGTGCAGCAGGACACGAGCGAGGCGTTTTCTACGCCGACGATTGTCCACTTCAGCATGGTGCTGTTGTTGTCCGCGGTGACGTGCGCACCGTGGCGCAGTGCTGCGGGAGTGGAAGATGCGTGGCTTGTGGCGGGAGCGGTGGGGATTGGCTACTCGCTGTTGACGGTATGGCGCGCCGCGAGGCAGAACACATACAAGATGGTGGCGACGGACTGGGTGTATTACATGCTGCTGCCGCTGGTGGCCTATTGCGCGCTGGCCGGCTCGGCGGTTGCTTCGCGCGGGTGGTTTCGGGAGTCGCAGTTTGGAGTGGCCGCGGTGGCGTTGCTGCTGCTGTTTATCGGCATTCGCAATGCTTGGGATGGGGTTACGTATCACGTTTTTGCGCCGAAATGACGCTGGGATGAATCGTGGCGGCGCTGCGGGAATCTCTATGAGAGTGGCCGCTTTGGCCGGACGCTGCGCGAATGAGAGAAAATAGAGATATGGCAGTTGAAACAGCATCCGTTGGCCCCATTTTGGGCGAATACATCGAGCGTCATCCCAGTCTTCCCGTTGAGGCAATTCTTAAGGCCGATCTTTTGCGGCGCGGGGTGACGTTTGCGCCGGAGGCGCTGGTTCCGGCGAACCCGGCGGCGGCGCATCAGCCAAAGTCGTACTTCATCTTTTCGTTCAACATGGTGAAGCAGAATGAGCTGGATGCGACGACGCAGTGGAAGGCTCCGGAAGAGATTGCGCTGACGGGTGGGCAGTTTAACCTGCGGCGCACGATTGTATCGGTGCGGCTGAATCCGGCTTCGCCGTACAAGGTGGTTGTGCATGAGGGCGAGCGCTGGCTGACGGTGGGTGAAGAGCTGTTGGCGAAGGTGACGCTGCCTTCCATGCCGGAGCACTATGGGCACGTGCTGGAAGATGGAAAGCGCGTTGCGGAGATTGCGCCGACGATTGAGTGGGGATACCTGATTTATCTCACCGTCTTTCGCATTTGCCAGTACTTTGGCGAGAAGGAAGAGTGCCAGTTCTGCGATATCAACCACAACTACCGCGAGCAGATTGCGGCGGGGCGTCCGTATACGGGCGTGAAGAAGGTGGAGGATATTCTTGCGGCGCTTGAGGTGATTGCGGCGAATAACAGCTCGGCTACGGCTTACACGGTGACGGGTGGGAGCATTACTTCGCAGCTTGGTGGGCAGACCGAGGTGGAGTTTTACAGCCAGTATGTCGAGGCGATTGAGAAGAAGTTTCCAAACCGCTGGATTGGCAAGGTTGTTACGCAGGCGTGGCCGAAGGAAGATGTGCAGCGGCTGAAGGATGCGGGCACGAAGATTTATCACCCGAACTACGAGGTTTGGGACAAGGACTTGTTTGCGGCGTATTCACCGGGGAAGAACCGCTACATTGGGCGCGAGGAGTGGATTAAGCGCGTGGTGGATGCAGCGAGCATCTTCGGTACGTCATGCGTGATTCCGAATTTTGTTGCGGGTATTGAGATGGCGAAGCCTTACGGGTATACCGATGTGGAGAAGGCGGTTGCTTCCACGCAGGAGGGGCTGCAGTTCTTCATGTCACATGGGGTGGTGCCGAGGTTTACGACCTGGTGTCCGGAGCCGACAACGCCGCTGGGCAAGGCGAATCCGGACGGTGCGCCGCTGGAGTATCACCTGCGGCTGCTGGAGGTTTATCGCGATACGCTGGCGGAGTTCAAGCTGCCGCCGCCGCCGGGATATGGCGAGCCGGGACCGGGCAAGGCGGTATTTTCGGTGAGCCCGTTTATGGATGTGTTGCCGGAGAATTCGTAAGAGATATTTACGGGATTTGGACGAAAGGCGAGGCTTAATTGCTTCGCCTTTTTGCATGGCAAAAGGAATCAGGCGCGAAGCAAAAACACGTCTCGCATTTTATTGTTTGGATTTTTCAGGGAGTAGGGAAGAATTAGCAGCCGACCATCGGGAGGCCCACAGATGCTGCGTGGCGGCCAAAGGCCGCAGTTGCCTGAACGGCCAGTTCTTGGTGGAGCTGAGCGGGATCGAACCGCTGGCCTCCTCGTTGCGAACGAGGCGCTCTCCCAGCTGAGCTACAGCCCCACGAGACTTCTCTGATTTTAACAGCGATGCGGCTCGATGGCAAAGCGCCGATCAGTAATAGGTGCGTGTCTTTTTCGCCCACGGGGAGTTGGGGTAGTTTTTGTGCAGAAGCTGGAAGGCTGCTTTGCTGGTGGGGTTGTATGGGGGGCGCTGGTCCCAGGGGATTTTGGGGTCGTAGGTCTTACAACTGAAGTGCGTGGCGCGCACGGCCAGGTGGAGCGCTTCGGGGACAAGCGGATCGGTCGGGTGGGCCTTGGCGTAGGCAAGAACGCGCTGGGTGAGAAGTTCCTGCGAGTCAGGAAGGGCTTTGAGACGGGCGTATTCGGTGGCGGCCTGTTGCTGCTCCTCGGGTGTGAAAAGCGCGGGCTGCGGCAGTGCAGGTTGGGGTGGGGGTGTGGCTCCGTTTTCGGGTTTGAGGTCCATGTTGAGCGAGCACCAGCCGTTGTCGCGGAACTGGTCGAATTGATTGAAGCTGGCAACGCGGGCAATGCCGGGGTCGAGCGTGGGCTGCATGCCGTCGTTGCGCAGGATAGCGACGACGGCGGGGAATCCGGAGGCGGTTTGCGCGGTGACGCCAGCTTCTTTGGGGAGCAGGTGCGCAAGGGCTGCGGCGGATTTTGTGTCGTCGAGAACAACGGCTCGGGTCCACGCGATGATGGCTACATTCTGGCGGAGATTGACGGGGAGAGCGGGGGATTTCGCTGCTTCAATGAGGCGCAGGAGCGGGGTTTGTTCGTTGAGGATGCTGGTTGCATCGGTGTCGAAGGTGAGGGGGCTATCAAGCTCGGGGCAGGGCGCTGGGGTAAAATCATCCGGCTTTTTGTCAGCGCGTTTCTGACAGAGGGCGTGGAGGTCCCAAGAGGGTTGCGAGCCGGTTTCGAGTGCGGTGCGCGGAGAGTAGGTGAGGAATTCGGCGTAATTGCGCGCGGCGGAGAGGCGTTCGGCTAAGAGGGCGTTTCTCCAGGAGTCGGGCTTGCTGGATTGCGTGGCGGCTAGCGCGGGATCAAGCAGGGCGCGGGCTTCGTCGAGGCGATTGGATTCGAGCAGCAGGCGGACGCGGTGGTAGAAGACGGTCTGGTAAGCGGGTGAGTTGGCCGGGACGGCTTCAGCGGCTGTGAGAAGCGCGGGGATGTCCGCGGCGTTGGTTTTCGCGTTGGCCTTGGCGATTGCGACAACGAGCCAGGAGAGTGCGTGGCTCTGCTGCCAGTTGGAGATGAGTGTGGAAGTGGGTATGAGTCCTCGCCAGGCGGCGATCCAGTTAAGCAGTGGTGGTCGGTTGGCGGGTGCAATTTGCAGATAGTTGGTGCTGGTTTTGTCCGGCGCATTCAGGGTGCCCTTTGACAGAATCCAGTTCAGGTCAGCGAGATTCTGTGCAAAGTGTGGGTCGTGTGCGGGGCCGATGAGTGCGGCAGAGATTTCCGCGATGCGTTTAGCGGGCTCAGTGCGGATGCGGACGAAGTTGAGTTCGCTTGTGATGGCCTCACGCGAAGGCGTAGGATGCGGCTCTGCCAGTAGAGATTCCAGCATTTGCTGTGCTTGCTTCATCGTGGCCAGATCGAAGCTGGCGAGGTCGCCGCTATAAGGTTCGGTTGGCTTGCCCATATTGAAGGCTTTGCGGACGGTGGCGCGGGCCGCTAGATAAAGGCCCCAGTCGTGCCAGGGTGAGTCCTTGTCATTGGCGATGGCGGTGAATTGCTGGATTGCCGCGTCGTATTGATTGTCATAAAAGACTGCGGATGCGGCCTGATAGGCGCGGTCAGCACGGAGCAGTGCGGGGGCGTGTGCGGGGGCGGAGGCAGGCATAATGCCGGAGCGTCCGTTGCAGTGAGAAAAGACGGCATCCTGCGCATGAATCCAGTCGAGCAGTATGGGGCTGGATTTGCCCCAGGTTACGGCGCGCTTGCTAAGGGTGAGGGTTGCGTTAGTGTATGCGGCGCCAGGGCAGTTGTAGTAGTCGCCAAAGACGACGACATTGCCCTGCGCATCAAGATACCTGTCGGAACTGCCATTGGCGGCCTTGCTTGCTGCAGCAGCATCCGGGATAAACTCTGCGCGGGCGTTGTGCCAGAGCTTGGAGGGTTCTTCGTCCGGATTTCCTGCTTCAGCGGCCTCTTGTTCTTTTGCCTTCCACTGTTCCGGTGTCATCTGTTCTTGCGTGAGGCCGAAGGGAACGATGGCGGTCTGCTCTTTGATGTTGAGTGAGCTGCCGATGAGATAGCGATAAGCCGCTGCATAGTGGTTGGAGTCGAAGCCTGACTGAAGAATGCCGAGTTGGCCCCTGGCGAATGCGGATATGTCGTCAGGGTGGCTGTTGTTCACAAATACGTCGGGAGAAAAGTCTGGGCCGCAGGCTTCTACGCTGCCGTTGGGCGAGAGCAGGGGGGCGAGGGCGAATGCTGCGATTGCGAGGATGCGGCGGCGGGTGAGGGGCGCTTTCACGGGAGTCTCCGTTCGAGAGAGGCGGGCGAGTCTTTGCGCCAGCCGTTGTCGGGGAAGAGGTAGAGGCGTTTTCCTGCTAGATTTTCAGGCCATGGCTCGGTTGTCGAAAGGCCGGCGGAGCCCATGCAGAGTGGTTCGCGGATGGTGTAGGTCTCTGGGTCGCCGGGGTGGCGGCCCGGCTCCATGCGGAAGAACATGGGGACGGCTTCATCGGGCCTGGCATTGGGCGGAAGGGCGCGGAGCCAGTCGTCGCCGCTGCACCATGAGGCCAGCGCGGTGATGGAGAGCGGAAGATTAGCGGGGAACTGGCGGCGGAGGTCGGTGAGAAGGTCGCGGTAAAAGGCGCGCTGCGATTGTGTCGCGTCGAAGTCGATTTGCAATGCGGAGATGCCGGGTGTGCTGGCTACTGCAAGGAGTTGGCGGACAGCTTCGGCGCGGTTTGAGTCGCTTAGCTCGGCGTATTGCGGGGCTTCGATGCGGACTACTGCGATTTGTTTTGCGGCCTGCGGAAAGGCGAGCGGGTTGCGGCGCGGCTGTGCACTGACAGTTGCGCTGATGGTGAGCGTGCGGTCGAGGTAAGCAACGGCAAATTTGTACGGATCAATGCTGCGAAGGTCTTCGCGGCGTTCCCATGCCCAGAGGGTGACGTGCGGCAATGCGGAAAGGCGGGAGCGGTAATGCGGCAACGCGTCTGAGCGGACGCCGAAGGCACAGAGCAGGGCGGCGAGGGCGAATGCGATGTCGTGAGAGATGGATGTGCGTCGCGGCACGGCAATGGTGTTGCAGTACAACAATGAGGCAAGTGCCGCAGGAAATCAAGAGGGGCGGGAAAAGCCTGCGCTGAGATTAGCGCGCGTAGGTGTAGGTTCCGCAGAGAGCCGTTGAGTTGGAGATGGCGTCGAAGGTGAACGTCGGCGGTTCCGTCCCGGAGAAGAAGGCTACGCGCAGGGTTTTGCCATAGGCGTAGGTAGCCATCCATTGCGTGGCTTCGCTACCGCAGAGGGTGTTTTTGTGGAGGAAGCGCTGTTCGGCGGCGACGTTGAGATGGTAGAGCGCGCCGGGGCCTGCGGTGTTCACATCGGCATCGAAAACGGCGGCCACTTCTTCCGGCTTGAGGGCGCGGAGGGTGACGATGGTGAAGCCGAGGAAGTTGATGGAGAGCCGGTTTTCCGAGATGGCGATAGGGCCCGTGATGCTGGAAGCGGTGCGGCTGGCCGGCTGCCATGCGCCGTTGTCCTGTTGCGCGGAGGCTTGCAGGGCGCAGGTGACGAGCAGGATTGCGAGGGCGGCTTGGAACAGGCGTTTCATCTTGACTCTCCGTGTGGGGGCTTGCATAAAAGGCCGGGGAGTTGCCCCGGCCTTCGTTGTTCCGGTGCTGCGATTTTACTTACAGCTGATTCATGTTCTGGAGGAATTCCGCGTTGTTGCGGACCTTCTCCAGGCGGCTGATGAGGAGTTCCATTGCCTCAACCGGCGAGAGTGGGTTGAGCACCTTGCGGAGAACCCAGATGCGCTGCAGGTCTTCCTTGGGGATAAGCAACTCTTCTTTACGGGTGCCGCTGCGCTGAATGTCGATGGCCGGGAAGACGCGCTTATCGACGAGCTTGCGGTCGAGGATGATTTCCATGTTGCCGGTGCCCTTAAACTCTTCAAAGATGACTTCGTCCATGCGGGAGCCGGTATCGACGAGGGCTGTGGCGATGATCGTCAGCGAGCCGCCTTCTTCAATGTTGCGAGCCGCGCCGAAGAAGCGCTTGGGGCGCTGGAGTGCGTTGGAATCGACACCGCCGGAGAGGACTTTGCCCGATGGGGGAACGATGGTATTGTAGGCGCGGGCGAGACGCGTGATGGAGTCGAGCAGGATGACGACGTCGCGCTTGTGCTCGACGAGGCGCTTGGCCTTCTCGATGACCATTTCCGCAACCTGCACGTGGCGGGCGGCGGGCTCGTCAAAGGTAGAGCTGATGACTTCACCCTTCACGCTGCGCTGCATGTCCGTGACTTCTTCCGGGCGCTCGTCGATGAGGAGAACGATGAGCACGACTTCCGGATGGTTCGACGTGATGGAGTTGGCGATGGACTGCAACAGCATCGTCTTGCCGGTACGCGGCGGAGCAACGATGAGTCCGCGCTGGCCCTTGCCTACGGGCGTGAGCAGGTCCATGACGCGGCCGCTGGTGGCTTCGCGTACGGTCTCCATCTTGATGCGCTCCTGCGGGTAGAGCGGCGTCAGGTTGTCGAAGAGGATCTTGTTGCGGGTTTCTTCGGGCGACTCGAAGTTGATGGCTTCAATCTTGACGAGTGCGAAATACTTTTCGCCTTCGTGGGGCGGGCGTACGTTGCCGCTGATGGAGTCGCCGGTCTTGAGGTCAAACTTGCGAATCTGCGACGGGGAGACGTAAATGTCGTCCGGGCCGGGAAGGTAGTTGTAATCCGGCGAGCGGAGGAAGCCGTAGCCGTCGGGAAGGATTTCGAGGACACCGTCGGCAAAAATGTGGCCTTCTTTTTCGCTTTGGGCCTGGAGGATCTTGAAGATCAAATCCTGCTTGCGAAGGCCGCTGGCGCCAGGAATTTCAAGGGTGCGCGCAATGCGGCTCAGTTCGGTGATGTTCTTTTCTTTGAGTTCAGCGATGGTCATGTTCACCTGCGAATAGGGAGGGATGGATTGGAAGGGGATTGTGTGGGATTGTGCTCCGGAATGGTCAAGGCCGGGGAAAATCAGGCGGGACTTCTTACGAGAGCAGTATAGCGGCGGTGCTTAGGATTTCTCCAGAAAAGTATGGTTGGGAATTATGGTTCGTTTGGCGGCGGTTCCCAAAACAGGAAGGGAGAACCGCCACCACCGAAACTAGCTCATTCACAACAGAGTACATGCTGCTATTAGGCAGCGCGGCGCTCCTGCACGGGCGTTGCTGCCGGGGCAGCAAGCGTGGACGCGGCAGGGTTGGTGCCGTGAAAGCGGACCAGAACCTCATTCGTGGTGTCCTGCAGGCGAGTATTCGGCTTGTGCAGCTTGCGGGTCGCCTTGCTCGCTAGCTGACAGAGCTGATAGCGGTTGGACACATGAGTGAGTGCCCCAAAAATCAAATCGGAACGCATTGCAATTCTCCTTCACATCTATGTCTGCCCGGCCGGAACTGCTTTGGCGCCGGCGAATGCAGTCGGCTGCCTTTCTTGCTGGCTGCCTTTGTTTCATTCCAAGGGGTTAGACGCACGCACCATGCGTGGAGTTCATAAATTTTTGTGTGGTCCTGCGCAATGCGGGACCGGCTGCGCCTTTTATCCACAGACCTGCAGTGCACCTGGCGCTGCCCGGCTTGAACTGGGGGAAAGGCGGTACACACCCCTGTGTCAGCCCCGGAGCCAAAGCTCTTCATCTTTTATGATGCGGGAATTGAACAAAAGGACGCAGGGAACGTAAAGTCCGGTCGGCCCTATTGGGTGGCACTCTTGACTTTATACTCATAAAGAATCACGGTCAACAGTTATTTTCCCGCTTTACAGGGCCTTGTGACAGTGGATACAAATCCTTATTAACTGCTTATGATTCTTTGAGATAGGTCTTTCATTGCGAAAGGGCTATACAGGCTGCAAAACTAAGGGGCATCAAGACTGGCAGCAGCGTTACTCCCAAGGGCGGCCATCGGGGTCGCTGAACATGGACTCCGTATCCCGGCTGGCGAAGGGACGTACTGCAACGCGGGCGGCGCGGCTGGCCTTGGAAGAGATAAGCAGGTTGTCCAGACGGAAAAACGCGACAATCAGCAAAAAGATTAGAGGCACGCCAAATACAAAGAAATCAAGGCCGTGCAGGGTTTCTGCGCCATTCATGGTCGAACTCCGAGTGCAAATCAGTAATGGGCCCAGTTCCCTTTTGGGGAGTGCTGGGACTTATTTTGTACGTTTCTTCCCGATTTGCAACAAGAGAACGAAAGTCCGACAGGCAGCAGGTGAACCAAAGTAACGTGGCAGAAGTGTAACGGGACAGCTCGTTTAGAACTCGTCTCACGACCAGTAGCTTCGGTCCAGCGTTCGGTACTGGATGGCCTCGGCCAGGTGGGGAACGGCAAGGGATTCTGCGCCTTCGAGGTCGGCGACGGTGCGGGCGACCTTCAGGATGCGATCGTGAGCGCGGGCGGTCAGGCCCTGTTGCTGCATGGCGCGTTCCAGAAGCCGCTCGGCGTCGGGCGACAGCTCGCAATAAGCGCGAATCTGCCGGGTGGTCATCTGCGCGTTCGAGTAGATTTTTTCGCCGTGCTGGCGGAAGCGGTTGCGCTGGCGTTCGCGTGCGGCAAGGACGCGGTCGCGGATTTCCGTGGAGCCCTCGGCGGCTGCTCCGCCGCGCAGCTCTTTATATTGAACGGCCGGGACCTCGATGTGGATGTCGATGCGGTCGAGCAGTGGGCCGGAGACCTTGGAGACATAACGCTGAATCATCGGCGGTGTGCACATGCACTCGCGGGACTTGTCATTGAAGAAGCCGCAGGGGCACGGGTTCATGGCGGCGGCGAGCATGAAGCGGGCAGGGAAGTTGAGGCTCATGCTGGCGCGGGCGATGGTGACGGTGTGGTCTTCGAGCGGCTGGCGCATTACTTCCAGAACGTTGCGTGGAAACTCCGGCAGTTCGTCGAGGAAGAGAAGGCCGTTGTGCGCCAGCGAGACTTCACCGGGGCGCGGAACCATGCCGCCGCCGATGAGACCTGCATCGGAGATGGTGTGGTGCGGCGAGCGGAAAGGCCGCTGTGTGACGAGTCCGGCTGCGGCGTCGAGAACTCCGGCAACGGAGTGAATCTTGGTTGTCTCCAGCGCTTCGTCGAAGGTGAGCGGTGCAAGAATCGATGGCAGGCGTTTTGCCAGCATGGTTTTGCCGGAGCCGGGCGGGCCGATCATCAAGATGTTGTGCGAGCCGGCGGCGGCAACTTCGAGAGCGCGCTTGGCGGTCTGTTGGCCGCGCACATCTTTGAAGTCCACGGCGAAGTGCTGCAGTTCGGTGAGCAGCGTTTCAGTGGACCCACGAACAGGCTCGCGTTGGAGAACTCCTGCGACAGATGTGTTGAGAAGTTGAATCACATCTGTGAGCGAAGTGACGGGATAGACGTTGACGCCTTCAACGACTGCGGCCTCCGCTGCATTGGCTGCAGGAAGAATCAGGTTCGGAATGGCCTTCTCGCGAGCGAGAATCGCCATGGGCAGAACACCAGGCACGGGGCGCACGCTGCCGTCGAGCCCCAACTCGCCAACGAGAAGAAAGCTGCTGAGGTTATCGATGCGCAATGCGCCATAGGCTCCGAGAAGTCCGATGGCGATAGGGAGGTCGAAGCCGGAGCCTTCCTTCTTCAGGTCCGCGGGCGCAAGGTTGATGGTGATATGCGTGGGCGGAATCAGGAAGCCGGAGTTCTTGATAGCTGCGCGCACGCGGTCGCGGCTTTCGCGAACAGAGGCATCGGGCAGGCCTACAGTGTGGAAGATTTCTTTTTCAAGAACAGTGCCGCTGTAATCGACTTCGACGTCGATGAGGTTGGCATCAATTCCATAGACAGCTGCGCTGAAGGATTTGAAGAGCATGAGGTTGGGGTTTGTTGGAGGAAGTGTAGCAGAAAACGGTTAGGGGCGAGTGACGAAGGACGAGAGACGAAAGCAGGAAGCGTGGCGCGCAGCTAGAATTTGATTGTGGCTACGAGTCTTTTCGACCTTTACAAAATTGGTGTTGGCCCATCGAGCTCCCATACGATGGGGCCGATGCGGGCAGCGTGTGCGTTTGCGCGTGGGCTCAATGACCGTGGATTATTGAACGATGTGCGGCGTGTGCGCGTGGAGCTGTATGGTTCGCTGGCGCTGACGGGGATTGGTCACGCGACAGACCGAGCGGTGTTGCTGGGGCTGGCGGGGAATGAGCCTGCGACGGTTCAGCCGGATGCGATTGAAGCAACGATTGCGAAGATTCGTTCCGAAAAAAGAATTGTGCTGAATGGAATGCAGGAGGTCGCCTTCGAGGAGGCGCGGGACCTGGTCCTGCATCGCGATGAGATGTTTCCTCCCGGAGCGAAGATGCAGCATCCGAATGGAATGCGCGCTGTGGCTTTCGACGATGCGGGTACATTGTTGGATGCGCGTACGTACTTTTCCATCGGCGGCGGCTTCATTGTGGAAGATGGCGATGTAGGCGCGCTGGGTACGGACATGCTGGCGTGCGCGGTGGTTCCGTTTGCCTTTCATAGTGCAGCGGAGTTGTTGCAGATGGCCGAGGTGAGCGGGCAGAGCATTGCCGAGCTGATGCTGGAGAACGAATTCGCGTTGCTGAGCAACAGCAGCACGCGTGAAGTGGATGCGTTGCGCATTCGCAAGGGTATTGAGACCATCTGGCAGACGATGAAGGCTTGCATGGATCGCGGCATGGCGACGGAAGGTGTGTTGCCGGGTGGGCTAAATGTGCGGCGCAGAGCGAAGCGGCTCGCGGAGCGCTTGCGCGAGCAGGGAAGTAAAGATCCGCTGGCACCGCTTGATTGGGTAACGGTCTTTGCCATGGCGGTGAATGAAGAGAATGCAGCAGGCGGTCGCGTGGTGACTGCTCCGACAAACGGGGCGGCGGGAGTGGTGCCTGCGGTGGCTCGCTATTACGAAAAATTTATAGAGGGTGCGAACGACGAAGGCATTCAGCGCTACTTTCTTACTTCTGCTGCGATTGGAATTTTGTACAAGGAGAACGCTTCCATCAGCGGTGCGGAGGTTGGATGCCAGGGCGAGGTTGGCGTTGCCTGCTCCATGGCTGCAGGCGGACTTGCCGCAGCGCTGGGCGGAACGAATGCGCAGATTGAGCATGCTGCCGAGATTGCGATGGAGCACAACCTTGGCATGACGTGCGACCCCATCGGCGGCCTTGTGCAGATTCCGTGCATTGAGCGCAACGCGATGGGCGCAGTGAAAGCAGTGCATGCCACGCGGCTTGCGATGAATGAGACGGAAGGCCATAAGGTATCGCTCGACCAGGTGATTCAGACGATGTATCAGACAGGTCTTGATATGCAGTCTCGCTACAAGGAGACGAGTCTCGCAGGGCTTGCGTTGAATGTAATTGAGTGCTGATTGTGAGTGTGTTGTGCGTGGCGAATGCGAGACATAATTCATCGGCATGAGTGTGTGAAGAGTTGAATGGAAAACATCGCAGAGTTCCATTCAGAAAAATTGTTGCCACTTTTTCCACTCGTCATGCGTTTTTTTCTTGACACTTGTTTTCTATAAATCTATACATTCCTCAACTGCAATATGAATTGCAGTCATCGATGAACATCATCGATTAGGGAGAATAGGCAAACATGGCAACGAAGAAGGCAGCCAAAAAGGCACCAGCCAAGAAGGCCGTGAAGAAGGCAACGAAGAAAAAGTAATTCACGGTCAGCAACAAAAACAGGCAACGTGAAGGGGATGCTCTCGGGCATCCCCTTCGACGTTTCTGCAGCTACAGCAAGGACTCGATAGAATCTGTTGGACGGTTGATGGAACGAAAGGAACGATACGCATGACGCGCCGCCGCTGGATTGCCGAGCATTGGGATGAAGCAACTGCAACATTGACAGGAGCGCAGGCTGAGCATCTGTCGCGTGTGTTGCGCGCAACGCCGGGCATGGAAGCGGATGTTGTTGCGGGTGGGCATGTCTTTCATGCGGAGGTGGTAGCGGTTGCAGCGAATGAGGTGCGTTTCAACCTGCTTGCTGAGTTGGAAGCCGACCCTGCATTGCCGATTACGCTCGTGATCTCCGTCTTCAAGTTTGACCACATGGAGTGGGGTATCGAAAAAGCGACGGAGCTTGGCGTGGAGACGATTGTGCCGGTGATTGCGCGGAGAACGGAGAAGCATCTTGCGCAGGCTGCGGCAAAGCGTGTGGAGCGCTGGCGCAGAATTGCGCATGAGGCAGCGAAGCAGTCGCGGCGTTCGGATGTGCCATTGATTCTTGATCCCATGTCGCTGGCGGAGCGCGTGAAGGCTGCTGCGGAAGGCGTTACGCGCATTGTGCTTGCAGAGCAGGAGCGTGGCGTTACGTTGCGCGAGGTAGTAACAGAGGCAGTGAACGCTGCGGGCAATGAGATGCCGCGCCTTGAGCTTGCTTTTGGTCCGGAAGGTGGATGGGCTCCGGATGAGGAAGCGCTGCTGGATGCGAATGGATGGAAGGCTGCTTCGCTTGGTCCGCGAATTCTTCGCGCAGAGACAGCGGCGATTGCGGCGTTGAGCGTGGTGGCTTCGTTTTTGGAGTAGTGGTGCTTAAAGATTCGCAGCGCGAAGGAAGAAGCCAGCGAGCACTCCGCCGATAAGTGGGCCTATGGCAGGGATAGGCGCGTAGCTCCAGTTGCTGCCGCCCTTGCCGGGGATGGGCGCGAGGAAGTGAACGAGGCGTGGGCCCAGGTCACGTGCGGGATTGATGGCGTATCCGGTGGTGCCTCCGAGCGAGAGGCCGATGCCCCACACCAGGCTTGCAACGAGCCACGGGCCAACGCCGCCTGCCGGGCCTGTGGGTGAAACTCCGCGAGAGCCGATGGCAGTGGCAACGATGATGAGCGCGGCGGTGCCGAGAATTTCGCTGAGCAGGTTGAAGACGAGAGAGGGAATAGCGGGCGAGGTGCAGAAGATACCGAGCTTGCCTGCGGGATTATCTGTCTGGCTCCAGTGTTTGGCGTAGTGCAGCGTAACAAGCGCGGCTCCGCACATGGCGCCGAGCATTTGCGCGGACCAGATGGAGAGTAGTTGCGAGAAGTCGCCGGTTTTAACGGCGACGGCAAGTGTGATGGCTGGGTTGAGATGTGCTGCTGAGCTGCCGAAAGCCTGCGAGACAAGGACTCCGCAGAGAACGGCTAGTCCCCATCCTGTGGCAATGACCATCCATCCTGAGTCGGCGACGTAAGACTTGCGAAGCGTTACGCCGGCGTTGACGCCATTGCCGAAGAGAAGGATGGTCAGGGTGCCCATAAACTCGCCGAACCAGACTGAGTGCATTTGTCAGCTTTCCTCTCGCGCTTTGCCGCGTATATGAACGGCGAAATACGGAACGCAAGCATTGTTCCGCATTGAGGCCACACTAGCCAAGGCCCTTCGCTGGCGGCGGACTGCGCTTTGCACCTTTGTGCAATTGCTAGTGTGCTTGCGACGGCGGCGTGGCCGCGTACTTGCTCCAGTTGTTCAGCAACTCATTTACAACCGTGTGGCCAACGGTATAGGCGGCTTCAAGAGAAGGCAGATACGCGCTGTACGTGCCGATGCGTTGCTGCGCAAGGCTTTCCGGCGCGGTAAGGTTACGTGGCTGGCGGTCAAAGTTGCTGACCGTGCGCAGAACCAGGATGCGTGACCAGTCGATGCGGCCTGCGCTGGAAAGAAACTTGAGCGATTGCAGCGTGCCGGTATCTTCCATCGCGGTGGTTGCAAATGTGCCTTGTCCATTGGTGAAGTAGCGTGTCCACTCCGTCGCCCACTGGTCAAAGAATTTTCCGTGCCAGTACGTTGAAGACGAGATGGTGTCGCCGAGCGTGACGAAGGGCGGGCGCTGTGCGGAGGCACCGTCAAAGTTAGCGCGGATTTGCTTGAGCTTGTCCGTGTCGGCCAGCGGTGTGTCCCTGGTGAGCGCATAGGCCCACAGCGTCAGCGGCTCGTTAAGCTGATATACCTGCCCAGGGAGGGGGGTAGCGGGTTGCTCGAAGGGCTTGGTCTTACGCAGAGGGAGAAATCCAGTAGACCAGCTGGCGGGGATTTCGCGGGAGTCAATTTCGTAAGCTAGGTCGCCGTCAATGACGTAGCGAGCCCATGCCGCGGAGCCTAGCGATATCTTGTCGGGGCTGCCGCCTGCAATACCAGCGACAATCCAGTAGGCATGCGAGAGGTCGAAGCGCGGGTCGAGTCCAAGAGCCATGATAGTGGACGCGGCAGAGGCTGTGCCCTGTCCGGTGAGAACTGCAAGCTCGCCGCGGTCATTCATGCGAACGGAATGGTACGCGGCTGGCAGCGGATAAACGTGGTCGAGATGGTCGCGTTCCACCCAGTACTGAAGTTCGCCGGGCTGGTCGCCTGTGTCTGCGCCAATTTCAAACATGGCGATGACGACGACTTTGACGGGGATGGGCGTTGGCTGCGCGAAGGAGGCGCAACAACAGGCGAGAAGAGAGCAGGTAAGGAGAGCGCGAAAAAAGTGCTTCATGGGTGCGATGGTAAATGGAAGAGTGCGAAGCGGAAAGATTCTTATACGATGAGAAAAACAGTTGAAAGGGGATGCTCGCGATGAAGGGATTTTTAGCGGCAATGGCGATGACCGCAGTATGTACTGCCGCAGGTGCGCAGCAAGCGGCTACGCACAAATGGAGCATTGTGGTGCACGGCGGCGCGGGAGACATTGAGCGCGCGGCATTGGGAGAAGAAGGAGACAAAGCGTATCGCGCGGGCTTGACGGAGGCGACGGAGGCTGGCGCGAAGGTTCTCGATGCAGGCGGTTCGGCTCTCGATGCTGTCGAGGCAACGCTGAAGGTTCTGGAAGATGACCCCTTGTTTAATTCTGGTCATGGGGCGGTGTTTTCGGCTGAGGGCAAGAACGAGATGGATGCGTCCATCATGGAAGGCGCAACGTTGAAGGCCGGCGCGGTTGCCGGCGTGACGAAGACAAAGCATCCCATCAGCCTGGCGCGTGCGGTGATGGAGAAGTCGCCGTATGTGATGATGGCGGGGACGGGCGCGGATGCGTTTGGCGCGAAGGTGGGACTGCAACAGGAGCCGCCGAGCTACTTCTTCACGGAGTCGCGCTGGCAGTCGTTGGTGAAGCAGTTGAAGGAGCAGGGCAAGCCGATTCCGCCGCGGCCTGAGGGCGTGCCGGAGAAGCCGGGCAAGACTGTTCCTGTTGCCATGTTTTATGACGAAGGCGCGGACAAGCGTAGCCACGGAACAACGGGCGTGGTGGCGCTCGACCGCAGCGGCAATATCGCTGCCGGAACTTCAACGGGCGGCATGCAGGGCAAGATGCCGGGGCGCGTTGGCGACTCACCGATTATCGGCGCGGGCACGTATGCGTCGAATGATTCCTGCGCGGTTTCAAGCACCGGCTCCGGCGAATACTTCATCCGCCTCGGCGTGGCACGCGAGGTTTGCAATCTTGTGAAGTTCAAGGGGATGAAGCTGCAGGATGCCGCCGATGAAGTGATTCATCATGAGCTGGAAGCGCTGCATGGAGACGGTGGAGTGATTGCCGTTACTCCGGATGGGCAGACGGCCTTCAGCTTTAATACGCCGGGGATGTTTCGTGCGCGCCTGGCGGAAGGTGGAAAGATTACGGTGCAGATTTATAACGACGAGAAGTGAAGCAGGATAAACTAGGCACAATCCTATGCCAACAGTCTTTCGGGAACGTGGGTTCCGTTTTTTCTTTTACTCCAATGAAGGAGATCCACGGGAACCAGTGCACATTCACGTGGAGAAAGATGGAGTGGAAGCGAAATTCTGGTTATATCCGCAAGTTCAGGTGGCCTACAATGATGGTTACGATGCTCGTACACTTCGCGAGCTTCAGTGGATTGTCACAGCAAATCGTGAACTGATTGAAAGGGCATGGAATGAGCACTTCGGTTAGTCCAAAGAGCGTACGTTTCGACGAAGACAGCATGTGGGTTGAATTGAGCGATGGCCGCACGCTTGGCGTACCTATCGCGTGGTTTCCCCGCCTGGTGAATGGTACGCCGGAACAGCGCGAGCAGGTGCGGCTCAGCAGTCGCGGACTCCACTGGGATGCACTGAACGAGGATATTTCTATTGCGGGATTGCTCGCGGGGCTCGGCGATCAGGGCAATAAGCCATTCGCAGCGTAGACTTTTTCATCACCAAATCAAATCAAAAGGACCGGCGATTGCCGGTCCTTTTGATTTGGTAGTGAGCTGTAACTAGCGCTGAGTCGCAACCGGCGCTTCATTGCGAGCCTGCGCTTTCTGCGCCTGAACCTTGTGCGCGTTATCTTCCAGCGCCTGTGCTTCGGGCAGGTAGGTGAGCGCCTTCTGGATCATGGGATCCCAATCGGCCAGCAGGTGCAGGCCGATGGTCTGGCCATACTGCGCGGAGAGAACCTTGTCCTTGATGTTGACCTTCAGCCACTCGATATTGTCGGTGACGTCCTTATCGGTGAACTGCACGCCTTCGCTGGTCAGGTACTGCTTGAAGCTGGTGAGCACGGCGTCATCCACCTGGAAGCTCTTATCCACGGTGTGGTTCGCCATGTAGACCGGCGCAAAGCGGAAGAAGCCGTCGCGGTAGAGAATCTCATCCTGGAAGTGGTCCGACTTCGGTGTGTCCACCTTCTCGTCCGGCGTAATTCCGCCGCCGCCGTAAACGGTGCGGCCAGAGTCCGTCATCTTTACTTCGCGAGTCTTTGAATCCGCCACGCCTGCGTGATTGTAGTAGTAGTCGAGCAGCGAAACGCCTTCATAGTTGCGCTGAATCAGGCGGCCTGAGGGCGTGTAGTAGTGATACGTGGTCAGCGCAAGGCCGGTGTTTTCGCTCAGGTTGTAGACCGTCTGCACAAGACCCTTACCGAAGGTGGTTTCGCCAACAATCAGCGCGCGGTCGTGGTCCTGCAGCGCGCCGGAGACAATCTCCGCCGCCGAAGCCGTGTTGCGATTCACAAGGACGATGATCGGGAAGACCTTGCCGCTGTTACCGTGCGTGGCTACGTAGTTCTGGTCGGGGTAGGCGCGTCCGCGCTGCGAAACAATCGTCTGTCCCTTGGCCAGCAGGTGGTCACAAATCTCCACCGCCTGGCTCAGAAGACCGCCGGGGTTGCCGCGAAGGTCGAGAATCAGGCCCTTCAGGTCGCCGAAGTTGTCCACAGCGTCATTCACTTCCTGCGCGCTGGTTTCCATAAACTGCGTCAGGTGAATGTATCCAACGCCGGGGCGAACCTCGTACTTCAGGTCAACCGAGGGGTGCGGAATCTCATCGCGAACCAGGTCGAATACGAGCGGCTTGTCCTGCCCGTTGCGAATCATGCTTACCTGGACGTGCGTGCCCTTGGGGCCCTTGAGGTTCTTGGCCACCGAGTCGGATGAGTTAATCGAGTTGGGGTCGGCATTGCCAATGGTGACCGGCTTGCCGTCGATGGCCACAATCTGGTCAGCCGGACGAATACCGGCGCGGAACGAAGGCGTGCCCTCGTACGGAATCTTTACGATGACCTGGTCCTTGCCGTTCTTGGGGTCGCGCTGCTGCTGAATCAGCATGCCCACGCCGTAATAATGACCGCGCTGGTCTTCGCGCATCTTGGCGTAAGCCTTGGGATCATAGAAGTTGGAGTGCGGGTCGAGCGTTCGCAGCATGCCCGGAATCGCGCCGTCATAGATGGCAGCGTCAGCCTTGTCGCCGGTAATCGGCTCGGCGTAGTTCTGCTCCACGAGCGAGTAGACGTTGGTAAAAGCCTTGAGGCTGTCGCGAATCTGGCTCTCATCCTCAGAGGATTGCGCGCCGACCTTGCGCTGCAGCACGGAGCCGGCAACGGCCATGACGGCGAAGAAAAGGACGAGGAAGAAAAGTGCGCGGCGGGCGCGGGGAGTCATAAGCGGCAGAACCTCCAGGCGATGTGGACACAAACGCCTTTTCCCGGGCCGAAAACGCCCGGTTTGTGAGCTAGAGTATAGCACTGGGGAATTGGACTCTGCAGTGTGCCGGGCGGTAAGCAATCCGCGTGCCAGACGGCTTTTCTCCCCCGTCTCTTGTCCCTTTTCCCTTGTCTCTGCTCTTTTCGCTCCCCAGCCATTTACAATGACGTCTATAACCCAGGCAACGAAATTGTCTGCCTGCAGTGTGCCGAATCTATGACTTTAAGACTCCTTCGAATTTCCGCGGTATCTGCGCCTGTGCTGGGTGCGGTCCTGCTCGTTGCCCCCGCGATTGCGCAAACTCCGCAGGCCCCGGCTCCGCAGGCCAAGACTGCCGATCCCTCCAGCCCCTACGGCGGCGTTACGGTGGAAGAGATTCTTGCCCGCGTCAATGACCAGATCATTACGCGCGGTGACTACGACCGCGCCATGAAGGAGCTGGACGACGAAGCCCGCCAGCGCGGCGCGACGATGCAGCAGATGTCCGAGGCACACAAGGATTTGCTGCGCAACCTGATCGACCAGCAGCTCTGGCTCTCCAAGGGCAAGGAACTGGGCATCAACGGTGAAACCGAGCTGGTGAACCGCCTCAACGCGATTCGCAAGCAGTACAACCTGAACACCATGGAAGACCTCGAAAAAGCGGCGCAGGAGCAGGGTGTCTCCTTCGAGGACTTCAAGGCGAATATCCGCAACCAGATCATCACGCAGCAAGTGATGCAGCAGGAAGTGGGCGGGCATATCTCGCGCACTCTCACTCCCGGCGAAATACAGCGCTACTTTGAGGAGCACAAGCAGGACTACGTGCAGCCGGAGAGCGTCAAGCTGAGCGAAATCCTGGTCTCCACCGGAACCGGCGACGCGGATGATGCCAAGGTTGCCGAGGCCAAGGCTAAGGCAGACGACATTGAAGCGAAGCTGAAGGCCGGTGCGGACTTTACTCAGTTGGCGCGTACCTCCAGCGATGGACAGACTGCAAGCGAGGGCGGCGACCTTGGTCAGTACAAGCGCGGCGCTCTGGCAAAGGTGCTGGAAGACGCAACCTTTGGTCTGCAGGCGGGGCAGTACACGGAGCCGATTCGCACGCGGCAGGGCTTCATCATCCTCAAGGTGAATGAGCATGTTGCTGGCGGCGCGCCGCAGTTCAAGGACGTGCAGAACCAGGTGGAAGAAGCCTACTACATGTCCAAGATGGAACCGGCCATGCGCGACTATCTGACCAAGATGCGCGAGGACGCTTACATCAACATCAAGCCGGGATATGAGGATACGGGCGCGACGACGAACAAGCGTATCAATCCGATTGCTTACTCGGCTTACACGCCTCCTTCGGCCAAGAAAAAGAAGAAGGTGGAGCGTACGCGCTTCCGCGAGAACGCGCACTTCCGCCAGAAGAGTCCGCAGGTAGTAGATACGGCAGCGACGGCAACGCCGGATGCTCCTACGCCCGCAGTAGCCACCAAGACGGTTGCGAAGGCAGAGAAGCCGGGCAAGAAGGAAAAGATTCGTTTCGGCAAAGCGCCGACAAAGACGCTGCCTTCGGCGGCGGCTCCGGCACAGACGGAAGACGCAGCGGGCGCAAATGGCGCAACGGCGGCAGATGCTGCTGCGGGAACGCAAACGGCTCAGAATCAGGAACCGGATAATCCGCTTGAGCAGGCCGCTCCTGAGAAGAAGACGCGCTTCAGCGACCGCGCTAAGCTGCCCAAGGCTCCCAAGTCGAAGGGCCTTCTGCAGCAACAGCAGGATGCAACCACGCCTGCTCCAGCAGCTGCGGATGAACTGGCCGATCGCCAGACGCAGGCGCAGCCGTTAGGTCTGGGCGGCGACACCGCAAGTAAGAAAAAGAAGAAAAAGAACACCGCAACCGAGGATGCCGCGAAGACGCGCTTTAGCCAGCGCAAGCCGGATGAGTCGCAGAAGAACGCTCCGGCTCCTCAGCCTACACCCATTCCGCAGGCGCAGGGTGCGGGTGCTCCAACCACCACGCCGCAAGCGCCGGCTCCTGCCCCGCAGACTCCGGCTCCAGCGCCGCAGCAGTAGCAAGCAGCAATTCGCTGTTAGTCAAACGGCACTCCGCATATGCGGAGTGCCGTTTGTGTTTCATCCCTCGTCCTCGTATTCTTTCTCCATAATGAAGGACATCTTTATCGCCGACCTGGCCTCTTATGAAGAAGGCAAACCCTTCGACAGCTTTTTCCTTGTCCTATCCAAACAGCAGCGCACCACCAAAACAGGCAAGCCATACCTGAACCTGCAATTTGCGGATAAGACTGGTCAGCTTGAAGCGCGCGTGTGGGAGCCGAACGATCCGCGCATCTCAAAAGATGTGGAACAGGGCGATGTGGTGAAGGTGCGCGGCAGCGTCTCCCTCTTTGACGGCAAGCTGCAGATGAAGGTGGATCAGCTACGCAAGGCTACGGCGGAAGAAACAGACAAAGCCGACCTGATGCCCGCGACAACGTATGACGTGGACGAGCTTTGGGCGCAGCTACGTGGTTTTGTGGACTCCTTCACGGACCCGCATCTGAAGCTGCTTCTGGATACGCTGCTCGAAGATGAGCACATCGGCGGTAAGTTCCGCGAGGCTCCGGCGGCGAAGCAACTGCATCATGCGTGGCTCGGCGGTTTGCTGGAGCATGTCGTGAGCCTACTCACATTGGCCGACCGCATTACGCCAAATTATCCAATCCTGAACCGCGATTTGCTGATGACGGGCGTCATCCTGCACGACATCGGCAAGATTCAGGAGCTTCAGTGGGAGATTGGCTTCGAGTACTCCGTCGAAGGCGTGCTGCTGGGGCACATCCAGATGGGCTACGAGCTTGCGGCAAAGACGATAGACGCGCTGCCCGACTTCCCGCCGCGCTTGCGCACGCTGGTGCTGCACCTCATCCTGTCGCACCACGGCAAGCTGGAGTTCGGCTCGCCCAAGCTGCCGATGATTCCCGAAGCGCTGGCTCTAAGCTTCATCGACGACTTCGATGCGAAGATGATGGCCGCGCAGTTGGCCTTTGAAAAGGCCACGCGAGAGGGCAAAGCCGCCGATGAGTTCACCGATAGAGTCTGGGCGCTTGAGAATCGGCAGCTATTGAATACGAAGGGATGGCTGAATCAGAAATAGTTCGTGGGCAGCATATTTTGGTGCAAAATGCGGATAATCACAATGCCATCAGGTTCAATGATGTAGAAGACCGAATGTCGGCCTACCTCGATTCGCCGGAATCCATGATGAACCGAAGAATAGTCTCTTCCTATGAGAGGATTCTTCTGGATGCGCTCAAAGCAGCTATCCAACTCACGCATATATTTAGCGAGTTGGTTTTGTCCCATGTATATTCCGCGATGACTTCCAGGTCTGCATCTGCATCCTCAGAAAACCTGATTGACAGCACTCTTATGCTTCCTTTGCAGGCAAACCATACTTCTTGCGTATTCGGTCCATTGTGCCGGGTTTCGCAATACCGCTTGCAAGACCATGGTCGAGCGCGGCTCGAAGTGCAATCAGCTTTTCCTCGTTTTCACGCTCATCACCTACCAACAGCCGTAAAGCTGTACGCATAACTTCACTGGCATTCGCAAATCTGCCGGTTTCTACCCGAGTGGTAATGAACTGGTTAAGTTCCGGAGTCAGATTAACGTTACATGTGGGCATTGGGTACCTCTGGCTCAGCATAAGGAAATTGGCATAGTATGCCAATTTCCTTGCTTGGTGTACTCAACCCACAAACCAATCCCACTGATCTTTCGTCAGTGGCACTACCGACAACCGACCAATAATAACCAGCGGCGAATCCGCAAAAATCGTCTCAGCCTTGATGGCGGCTAGCTGTTTCGGTGTTTTGAGCTTCTTGCCAACCTTGACCTTCACGATGGGTACTTTGGGATTCGCCGGGTCCACGCTTTCCACGGTGCCAGTGCCAACGGCGGTGCGCTCATCGCCGGTATGGTAGAAAATCCACTTCGTTCCGGCCTTCATCTCGCGCAGGTATTTCACGGCGGTGGGATTCGTCACGCCATCCCAGATAGTTTCCTGGTCGCGGAGGAAGTCGTCGAAGGAGTAAACGTCAGGCTCGGTCTTGAAGAGAAAGTAAGCAGGCATGGAGAAATCTTACTAGGTTCTTTCTAGCTTTTGTTTTGGGCGAAGAGCTGGTCCAGCTTTTCTTCGTAGGCGTGGTAGTTGAGGTACTTGTAAAGGTCGGCGCGGGACTGCATAAGTGGCACCACACTCTGCTGCGTGCCCTCCGCGCGGATAGTCTCATAGACCTTCAGCGCGGCGGCATTCATAGCCCGATAAGCAGCGCAGCAGTAGAGGACGATATCCACGCCTGCATCCGCAAGCTGGTCGCGAGTGTAGAGCGGCGTCTGGCCGAACTCCGTAATATTCGCGAGGATGGGGACGCCAACAGCCTTGCGAAAAGCGGCGTACTGCTCAAGGTCGCGAACAGCCTCGGCAAAAATCATGTCGGCCCCGGCTTCGACGTAAGCCTGCGCACGGGCAATGGCTGCATCGAGGCCTTCGCTGGCCAGCGCATCCGTGCGAGCCATCAGTACAAAGCTGGAATCCATCTTCGCATCCACGGCGGCCTTGATGCGGTCCACCATCTCGTCGGCAGGGACAAGCTCCTTACCAGGGCGATGTCCGCAGCGCTTGGCGCCCACCTGGTCTTCCATGTGGACGGCGGCGGCTCCAGCCTTAATCATCGACCGAATGGTGCGCGCAATGTTGAAAGCCCCGCCCCAGCCGGTGTCGATATCCACCAGCAGCGGAAGTGCAGTCGCATCGGTAATGCGCCGCACATCGGTCAGCACATCTTCCATGGTGCTGATGCCAAGGTCAGGCAACCCGAGCGAGTTAGCCGCAACTCCTCCGCCCGAAAGATAGAGCGCACGGAAGCCCGTAGCTTCAGCCAGGCGGGCGGTGTAAGCATTGATGGCTCCGGCCACCTGCAGCGGTTTTTCTTCCGCAAGAGCTGCGCGAAAACGAGCGCCAGGAGTAGATGCAGTGGGCATAGCGTATGGCGGGAATGATAGTAGAGAGGAGGGACGAGCGACAAGGGACGAAAGCTGAGCAGGTGGCTATACGGAGGATTGGGCAGGATTGCGGGGACTCCAGCGGTATGTGGCTTTGGAGTTGCGGGTGAAGAATTTTTCGATGGCGGAAGGGCCTTTTTCGGCTAAGTAGCTGTGCACAATTTGGAAAGTGGTGGTGTAAGGGGCGATGTGGTCGCTGTTAGGCCAATCGCTGCCAAAGAGAAGGCGGTCTTCGCCGAAGAGGTTCCAGAGGGCATCCAGTTTTTCTCGGTAATATGCGACCTGCGTAGGTACTCGATTGTCGATGCGGACAGGGATTTCGGAGAGTTTGGCGAAGACGCGCGGGTTGGTGCTTAGTTCTTTGAGGGCCGCCCAGTATTCTGCTGTATCGGTAGCATTGCCCGGCATCTTGGCGTTGGGCAGGTGATCGAGAACGATACGCAGCTCGGGGATTTGCTGGGAGATGCGGAGGACGGCGCGGATGAGGCGGAGGTCAGGATTGGCGGCTTCCAAGGTGAGGCCAGTGGCAGAGAAGTATCGCAGGTCGGCGAGGAATGCCAAATTTTGAGCGTCGGCAAAGAGATCGCGGTTCCACAGATTGCCGCAGCGGATGCCGAGAAAGAGGGGATTGGCATGGAGCCGATCAAGTTGCTGCGCGAAGGCAAGCGTGCCGGGAGGCAGGTTGCCGATGTAGCCGAGGATGATGGGGTGCGCAGCAATGAGATTAAGAACCCAATCATTGTCAGCGGGGAGCGGGGAGGCTTCTATCGCGATGGCTCCGACAATGCCGAAAGGGCGGGATATGGCGGCGTAGCGCGGGGGCAGTGATGGCCGGTAGATGGAATCGTTTTTTTCTGGCCATGGAATTCCGCCTGGACGGCTGGGATCGAAAAGGTGGATGTGGGCATCGATGACAGGTGTTTTGCGTGGTGAGGCAAAGGCATTGGTGGTGGCAGAGACTGCGGTTGCCAGGCCTAGCTTGAGAGCTTGTCGTCTTTGCATGGTTGTTCCGGGGATGAGATTTTTCAAATCCAGATTTATTTTTCTATTGCAAGGTTCGGCGGAAGAGGATGGGATTGTCAAGAACCCTGGAAATATAGCACAGAGATGTTTTCTGATTTTGCGCCTATATGCGACAATCGAGCGCGTCTAATCTTCGCATCTTCTTGCTGTTACCAACTCAAATTTCTTTTGAACAGATATTAAGGAGCACGAACCCATGAAGCGTCTTCTCTGTTGTCTCAGCCTTCTTGCCGTCAGCTTGACCGCCTCTGCGCAGATGCAGATGGCAGCGCCCAAAAAGCCGGCCAGCCCTCCGGCTGCGGCTGTCGGAACCATCGGCAGCAAGTCGGTCTGGATTGCATACTCCTCGCCTGCCGTGAAGGGGCGCGAGGGAAAGATTTTCACCAAGGATGGTCTTATCGGCCATGACCCGCATTACCCGGTATGGCGCGCGGGGGCAAACTCGGCTACGACGCTGATCGTGAGCGGCAAAATGAAAATCGGCACGCTGGAAGTGACTCCGGGAGCCTACACGCTCTTTGCCGATGTCTCCGACCCCGACAACTGGAAGCTGATTGTGAGCAAGGCCACGGGTGAGTGGGGGCTTTCCTATGACCCGGCGAAGGACCTTGGCACAACGCCGATGACCATGTCCGTTCCGTCTTCGACTGTCGAGAATTTGAAGTGGGAGCTTACCGACAAGGGCGATGGAACCGGCACCATTACCTTGAGCTGGGAGAAGCACGTAGCGTCGGTCACCGTGGACACCAAATAACGCAGGTAGCAGTATGGCGGGGTGGGAGTTGCATACAGCTTCCACCCCGCCGCTACAATAGAGATAGAGATTTCGGGAAATTCTGCGTTGCTATGAGATTTCCTGTGTTTGGAGCTTAAAGCCTTGCCTTTGTATGCCTATCGCTGCACCCAGTGCGGCCACCAGTACGACAAGATTCAGAAGTTTAATGCCGAGCCGGAGACGGTTTGCCCCAAATGCGGCGGCAAGGTGGAACGGCTGCTGACGGCGCCTGCGTTCAAGTTTGAGGGCGCGGGGTGGTACATCAACGACTACGCGCCAAAGGCGGCTTCCGGCGGCTCGTCTACGAGTGCGGCGAAGCCCGCGGCGGATTCGGCTGCAAGCGCTCCGGCTGCGCCGAGCACACCGGCGGCCGGTTCTTCGTCGAGCGCGGAATAGTTCGTTCTTTCTCTTGCAGTTGTAATCCACGCCTGCGCAAATGCGCGCGCAAGTGTGGATTACAACAATAGGTCTGATATGCGATTTGCCTGGCTGTTCGCTGCAATCCTTGCGGAAGTGGTTGCAACCAGCACGTTGAAGGCTTCCGAAGGATTTACCCGCCTCATCCCCTCAATCGTTGTCGTGGCGGGATACGGCGGGGCCTTCTATGCTCTTTCCCAGGCTTTGAAGACGCTGCCGCTGGGGATTGCCTACGCAGTATGGTCGGGCGTGGGAACTGTCCTTGTCGCCCTGGCGGGGAAGTTTTTATACCGACAGACCCTCGACAGGCCTGCGTTTATCGGCATTGCATTTGTTGTGGTGGGAGTCATCATCATGAACGCGTTCTCGCGTACTGTAACGCATTGAAGCCTGATTGCTTGCAGCGCATTAGCGCTTGCGGAGCCACCCAGCCAGAAACGCCGCCGCCAGCAGCGCCGGGCAGAGAATGCAAATCCACAATGCAGACTGGCTGGTAAGGTCGCCAACATGCTCGCCGCCGATGATGTCATCCACCGCCCACCACATAAGCGGGCCAACCACCAGCAGGACAATCACTACAGCGGCAAGGGCCAGTGCGCGAATGCGTTTGCGGTCTTCGCGCTGGTCGTTCATTACGCCAAGCGAAGCAAGAACAACGCGGCGTGTAGAGTGGGCTACGTCGCGGTCTCTGTCTGCGGTGAGATTTCCGGCTAGCGACGCGGCAAGGTCGCCCTTTGTGCTCGAACCACCGCTTTCGCGGCTCATCCGGCAACTCCTGCAGCCCCAGTGGGAGAGAAGTTATGGCGCGTGAGCTTGGGCTTAATGGCGTCGAGCCCGCGGTAGAGGCGCGATTTGACCGTTGAAAGCGGGGCTTTGGTCACGGCTGCAATTTCCTGAAGGGAAAGTTCTTCATGGAAGCGTAGCACAAGAACCTCGCGGTAAAGCGTGTCAATTTCCAGCAGTGCCCGTGCCACGTGCTCGCGATCTTCGCTGGTCGCCAGATGGTCAAACGGAGTAGGCTGTCCGTCCACGAGCTCAAAATTCATGGGGCGGTCGTCATCGGCAGGGCCTTCAAATAACTCATCAAGGCTGGCAAGCGTACGCTTGCGGCGGTAGTCGATGACCAGGTTGCGAGCGATGGTGAAGAGCCAGGTATCGAAGCGCGATTTGCCGTTGAACTGGTCGCCGCGAACGAGCACGCGCATCCATACTTCCTGGAAAAGGTCTTCGGCCAACTCGCGGGAGCCGGTGAGATAAACAAGGTAGCGCAGAAGCCGGTGCTGATAGCGAACGATCAACTCATCCAGCAACCCCGCCTCCCGGCGCTTGAGACCGGCGGCAATGGCCAGATTTTCCTGGCGAACGGCTTCCTGTTCCGCGGTAACGGCATTCGCGGAGCTGGAAAAGACGTTCGAAAGTGAGGCCAAGGTACGCATCTGTTGGTATAGACGACAGATTAATTGCGGAAGATGGAAAAATCTTCCAACTTTACAAAACTTAAACTACTCAATCTTACGCGGTTTACTGCCTTTACCGTTATGGGCGAAGGCGATGGCCTCGTCAACAGCCTGCTGGGCGCGGCGCTGGCGGCTGTCAGGCATGCGGTAGTGAAAGATGCCAAGCAGATGGCGGCGGCGTTGTGTGGGTGTCATGGCCTGCCAGCCCTGCCGGGCCAGCGGCTGGCGCTCAAAGGCGATGCGGAGGATAGGCGGAGTTTCCATTTCGCCTTCCATGGTAAGCATGAGGCGTTCGGCAGTCTGCTCGGCGCGGTTTTGGCGCGCAGCCGGGGATTTTGGCTGGCTGAGGTCCCTGCCAATCTCACGCCTATCGGAGTTGCTGAGCGTTGTCTGGAACCACTTGCGGAGCGTGGGCTCGGATTTAAGAATGCGGATAAATTCCGGCGTCAGCTCGGCGGGGCGTTCTTCGGTGTCTGGCTCAAGCTGAACCGTGACCTGGTCGCCGAGGCGGGCCTTCGCCGCGCGCTGCATCTGCTTGTTGACGATGAGGATAAGCGATTGCTCTTCAAGGCCCGGCATAAGGGAACTGCGGAAGGGTGCACCGTTGACCGTGCCGCGAACGCGGCGGCCCTGCATGGCGGGCCAAACCGCCTTCGGGTCAAAAGGGATGCGAACCACGGTCCAGTGGAGAGCGTTGTCGAGCAGCTCCAGCTTGGCGCGAAAGGTTTTAGGCTTGGCAGGCATGTCGCTTGAGGGCCAGTATGCCGCTTGAAAGGCGCATAAAACAAGAAATTAAGCGCGTTAGCCTTCTACACTAGATATATGGAGATTTTGTACGGCGTCCACTCGGTCGAAGAAGCACTCAAGGCCGGAAAGCGGCGTTTTGACCATGTAATTGTGGCTCGCGAACGGCAGGATGCCCGGCTGGATCATCTGGTGAAGGCCTGCCGCGATGCAGGCGTGCGGGTTCGGCAGGAGTCCCGCGAGCAACTGACGCAGGTCGCCGGCACCGCTGCACACCAGGGCGTAGTGGCGATGGTGCGCAATGCCGAGTTCCTGCAGATTGAGGATTTGTATACGGGAACCGAGCCCGGAAAAGCCCGCCTGGTGCTCGCTCTCGACGGCGTAGAAGACCCACAGAACCTCGGTGCGCTGCTGCGTGTAGCCGACGGCGCAGGCGTGGATGGCGTAGTGCTCACCGAGCGGCGTTCGGCTCCGCTAAGCCCGGTTGCAGTGAAGGCCAGCGCCGGCGCGGCGGAGCATCTGCGCATTGCGCGGGTGGTGAACCTTGTTCGCGCACTCGAAGAGTTGAAAGAGCAGAATCTCTGGGTGATTGGCCTCGACGAGCGCGGCGAAAGCGACTACGACCAATTCGATTTCACCGGCAACTGCGTGCTGGTGCTGGGCCGCGAAGGCGCAGGCCTGCACGACCTCGTCAAGCGTACCTGCGATCACATGGTGAGCATCCCTATGGCAGGCGGAGTCAGCTCGCTCAACGTATCAGCGGCAGGCGCAGTCGTGCTGTATGAGGCATTCCGCCAGCGGCGTGCCAAAGAGCGCGAGGCTTCCGGCACGCCTGCAGCCACGTCCAATGGAAAGAAGAAGCAGAAGGGTTTAGGTTCATGAAGTTTGGTAAGTTCGCTGCGGTCAGTGCATTGTCCTTCGCCGCAGCTCTGGGAGCACAGGTTCCCGCAACACCGCAGCAGCCTCAGCAGGCACAACCTGCCACACCGCAGGCATCCCAGCCAGCCAAAACAAACGGCAAGGTAATCTTTTCGCGTTCGCTGGATGAGAACGGCGAAACGCAGACGCAGGTTCCGGAGCAGTCCGCCGAAAAGCTGGAAAAATCTCCCATAGCCGACGACGCCGAGCGTGCCGCAATTACGTTTACGGACTACGACCTCGACGTTCGCCTTCGCACCGATGAGCATCACATTGCCGTCCGCGCGCTGGTAATAGTGCGGAATGACAGCAAAGAGCCGCTCAAGCGAATTCCGCTGCAAATCTCCTCCGCATTGAACTGGGAGCGCATGCGCATCGAGGGGAAAGACACGCCCTTCCAGGCCGCCGTGCTGAACTCCGACGCCGATCACACTGGCCAACTGCACGAAGCCGCAATCACACTCCCGCAACCGCTTGCCCCCGGAGCCACACTGCGCATCGATGCAACGTACTCCGGCGTGATTGAGGTGAGCGCGCAGCGTCTCGTGGCAATCGGCACGCCTGAAGACGTAGCGCAGCGCTCCGACTGGGACCGCATCGATACGTCATTCACCGGCCTGCGCGGATTCGGCAATGTTGCCTGGTATCCCGTGGCAGCAGTGCCCGTAGTGCTGGGCGATGGCGCACGCCTCTTTGATGAAATCGCCGACCAGAAACGCCGCAACGCCGCCGCCGGCTTCCGTCTTCGCCTCACCGCGGAGTTCCCGCACGGGCAGGCCCCAAGCGTAGCGCTCATCAATGGCTATCCCTTCACCCTGAACGTGACCGATTCCGTGACCGCTGGTGAAGATGTGCCGGGAGTCGCCACTGCCGAAGCCTCCAACATGATTCTTGCGCATGATCTGCCAAGCCTCTTTGTCGCTCAGCGCACGGAGCATGAAAAGGACTGGGTGCAAGCATGGACTCGGCCAGAAAATGACCTGAACGCCTCTGCATGGCAGCAGGCCGCAACCGCTGTGACGCCCTTTCTTCAGCAATGGCTGATGCCGACTGGCGTGCAGTTACACATGCGAGCCAAGCTCACGCTGCTGGACCTGCCAGAAACCGGCGACGCCCCTTACGAGACAGGCGCGCTGCTGGCAACTCCCATTCAGGACGCCGACCCAGAGCAGCTAAAGTCCGTCATGGTCCACGCACTGGCGCACAGGTTCGCAGATTCCAGCAATGCCTCCACGCAGACACTATGGCTCAACGAGGGGCTGGCCTATTTCATGGGAACGCTCTGGACCGAGCGGCAGTTTGGCCGCGAAAAGGCATTGGAGCAACTGGAATCCAGCCGCACCGCGCTGGCTCTTGCTGAGCCCGGCAGTCCGGGGCAAAGCGCCGGTGAGCCGCTGGATGCAGCCACTTCGCCGGTCTACTACCGCACCAAGGCCGCTTACGTTCTGTGGATGCTGCGCGGTATTACCAGTGACGACGCGCTGCAGACTGCATTGAGCGACGATGCCAACGTCCCGCTGGAAGCCCGCCTCGAAAAGGCTGCAAATACCAATCTGAAGTGGTTCTTCGCCGACTGGGTTGATACGGACAAGGGCCTGCCGGATTTGTCGATAACGGATACATTCTCCAGTCCGGAGCAGAGCGGCAACTGGCTGGTTGTGCCGCACATCGCAAATGCGGGCTACGCCACAGCCGAGGTTCCCGTAGTGGTGCAAAGCGCCTCCGGCACCACGATTACACAGCGCGTCCGTGTTCCGGCACGTGGGGAAGTTGCCCCGCGAATCCTGATTCAGGGCAAGCCCACGCAGGTGCAGGTGAATGACGGAACCGTGCCGGAAACCTCAGCCTCCGTACACGTAACCAAGCTGGACACAGCTCCGCCCGCGCCAAGCTCGGCGCCCGTCATCAAGCAGCACTAGCTCCTGCACTAGTCCTCTTTTTTATCCGCATTGCGAGCCTTCACCTTGAACCAGATCGGCGTGCCTTCAAATCCAAAGGAGGCACGAATCTGGTTTTCGAGGAATCGTTCAAAGGCAAAGTGCAGCTTCACATCGCGATCGGTAAAGAGCACAAACGTAGGCGGCGCAACGGCAGCCTGCGTCATGTAGAAGATGCGAATGCGCTTGGACATCGGCACCGGCGCGCGCTGAAAATCCACCTCGCGCAGAAAGCGGTTCATCTGCCCCGTGGTGACGCGCTTGCGCCGCTCAGCGGCAATGGCAACAACCTGCTTCAGCACGCGCCCAAGGTTCGTGCCTTCCTTCGCAGATAGAAAAATAACCGGAGCATAGCTCAGGTACTTCAGCGCGCTGCGAAGCTGGCGCTCAAAGATCTCGCGGTCCGCAGGCGGCTTGCCATCGGTGCGGCCAGTCGTAACCGCGTCCCACTTGTTCACAATGATGATGACACTGCGGCCGCTCTCATGCGCATAGCCGCCAATCGTCGCGTCGCTCGCGGTCACGCCTTCCGTCGCATCAATCACCAGCAGAGCCACGTCCGCCGCCTCAAGATGCCGCCGCGACATCACCACAGACAGCTTCTCCGCCATCAGGTGCGTCTTGCCCTTGCGGCGAATACCGGCGGTATCCACAAACCGCAGCGTGTTGCCTTCAAATTCGACAACCTCATCCACCGCATCGCGAGTCGTTCCGGCAATCGGCGAAACAATCGCCCGCCCTGATCCCGTAAGCGCATTCAACAGCGTGGATTTGCCGACGTTGGGGCGGCCGATAATGGCGATAGAAGTTTCCTGCTGCTCAAACTCGCCATGCGTACGATGCTTGGCGGTGAGCTTTTTTTCGCCCGGCTCCAGTGGAGCCCCTTCCCAAATCTCTTCTTCCTCCGCCAACTCTTCCTCAGTCTCGGCAACCGTCTCTTCGGCGGCTTCCCCGGCAGGCAGAGCCTCGGCGATCGCATCCAGCAGGTCGCCAATGCCGCGGCCATGTTCAGCAGAAATGGGATAAAGCTCGGAGATGCCAAGTTGGCGGAGGTTTTCCGCCTCGCCAATAAGCTGTTCGCTTTCCACCTTGTTGACGGCCAGAAAAACAGGCTTGCGGCTCCGCGTGAGCAGCCGCGCCAGGTCGTAGTCCGGGCTGGCCAGCTCCGTGCGCACATCAATCACAAACACCAGCGCGTCGGCCTCTTCCAGTGCCACCTTGGCCTGGCTGTAAATCTCCGCCGGAATCAGCTCCGGGTCATCGGGAATAATGCCCCCCGTATCCACCAGCCGAAAGCGCCGCCCCGACCACTGGTACTCGCCATAAATGCGGTCCCGCGTAATGCCGGGCTCGTCGCCCACAATCGAGCGCCGCGTCTTGGTCAGCCGGTTAAACAGCGTGGATTTGCCCACATTCGGACGGCCAACAATAGCGATAAGCGGAAGCGCGGAGGCTCCGGGACGGGAAGGAATAACGGATCGGCGGTAGCTGGGCAAAGTTTTCTCCATGCAGCCGGTCCATAGGAAAGTCGGCGTGCTTCTCCTTCTATTATCCCAAGAATTAAGCATTTGGGGCAGGGAATGCGCGGAGCCGGGGCTCTTAGTACGATGAAGAGATACGCCGATGCCCCCATTCGACACACAAACGCGGACCCTGCCCAGCCTGCACGAATTCTTCGCGCCGGGCGGAATCCTGGCCACATCCAAGCTGCCCTACGAGTATCGCCCCGGCCAGTTGGAGATGGCGAAAGCCGTCGAGCAGGCGCTGAGCGAGCGTCGCCACCTCATTGTGGAGGCCGGCACCGGCACCGGCAAAACGCTGGCATACCTGCTGCCCGCGCTGCGGACAGGCCAGCGCGTCATCGTTTCCACCGGCACCAAGGCGCTGCAGGACCAGCTCTACTTCCGCGATATTCCATTCCTCGAATCGCTGCTCGGCGACCTGCGCGTTTGCTACATGAAGGGCCGCGCCAACTACCTCTGCCGCCACAAGCTTGTCACACTGCGCGACCAGCCTGTCCTCTCCGGATTGGAAGAAATCGATCAGTACCGCCAAATTGCCGAGTGGGAGCAGACCACCGAAACCGGCGACCGCGCCGAAATCGCCAGCCTTCCGGAAGCAAGCGCCGTCTGGGCCAAGCTTGACGCCCGCAGCGAAGCCTGCCTGGGCCAAACCTGCCCCAGCTACCAGCGCTGTTTCATCACCGAGATGCGCCGCAAAGCGATGGAGAGCGACATCATCATCGTCAACCACCATCTCTTCTTCGCGGACTTGAACGTAAAACGAGAAGCAGCCGGCGCGCCCGATGCAGGCGTACTCCCGGAAGCCGCCGCCGTCATCTTCGACGAAGCGCACGAGCTCGAAGAAGTCGCGTCGAGCTACTTCGGCCTCTCCGTCAGCAACGTCAAGTTTGAGGAGCTGGCCAGAGACGTAGACACGCAACTGCGCGGCAAAGACGGCGCAGGCAATATTCATGCCGTAACGCAGCAACTGCGCGACCGCGCACGCTTGTTCTTTTCCGCTCTGCCCATGAATGGGGATGGCCGCCAGCCCTTCCTTGCCCGCGAAGAATTTCTCGAAATGCAAGGCGACCTGTACCTCAGCGTGCGCGCCACGCTGCAACGCATGGAGTCCGACATCGAGGGCATGCAGAAAGTCGAAGAAGCCCCCGGCCTTCGCAAGCGCGTAGCCCGCCTGCGCGGCGAACTGGAATTCCTCCTCGAAAGCGAGCAGTCGAACCTCGTCTACTGGCTTGAGCGTAGAACAAGCGGAGGCCGTGGCCGCGAAGGCGCACGCAACACCTTCGTGCAGGCCACACCCATCGATGTCTCCGAACTGTTGCGCGAAACCGTCTTTGAATCCATCCCCACGGTAGTAATGACAAGCGCCACGCTAACCGTGCAGGGCGCATTCGAGCACGTCGAGCGGCGCGTAGGCCTGGAAGGCGCGAAGGAGATGATTATCCCTTCGCACTACAAGTACGCTGAGCAGGCGCTCTTGTACCTGCCGCCGTCCATGCCCGACCCGCGCGAACCCGATTTCGCCGAGCGTGCCGCCGAGTGCATCCGTCGCGTGCTCGACATTACCGAAGGCCGCGCCTTCTGCCTCTTCACCAGCTACGGCGTCATGCGCGACCTGTATGAGCGCCTGCTGCCCGTGCTCGATTACCCAATCCTGCTGCACGGCAGCGCCCCGCGCAAAGCGCTTCTCGACGAGTTCCGCATGACGCCCAACGCCGTGCTCTTCGGCACGTCCAGCTTCTGGCAAGGCGTAGACGTGCAGGGCGAACAGTTAAGCTGCGTCATCATCGACCGCCTCCCCTTCGCCGTCCCCAACGACCCGGTAGTACAAGCCCGCATGAAAGCCATCGAAGAAGCAGGCGGCAAGCCCTTCTTCGACTACCAGGTCCCCGAAGCCGTGCTCACGTTAAAGCAAGGCTTCGGCCGCCTCATCCGCTCGTTAGAAGACCGTGGCGTACTGGTGCTGCTGGACCCAAGAATCCGCCGCCAGCGCTACGGCAAAACTTTTTTGGACAGCCTGCCGCCGTATAAAGTGACTACGACGATTACGGATGTGGAAGAGTTCTTTTCAGGCAGTAAGTAGAGTGGATTTGTCTTGTAACAGGGCGCTCCTCGGCATAAGCGCGTTCATCAGGGCAGATGCGAAGCCCAGCGCGCCGCTATATTCTGCGGAACCTTATCTCCTCGGAGCCATTTGTGCGGCACGTACAGCCGCTTCATAAAGATTGATTCGGGAGTAGAGGCCGAACGCGGAGCCGTCATCGAGAAAACCGCCGCCCGGCCCCTCTGTCTCCGTCAGCACGTCGTCAGCCTGCTTCAGCGTGAGATAGGGATAAGCGACCGTGAGCAGGTAACCTGCCTCGGGGGCTATGGCGGAGACATCTTCTTGCGCCGCTGCAGTTGTGGCGAAGACCATGGGCAAGCCATAGGTCTGGGTTGCCGCATAGAAAGCGTGCACGCTCGCAGCATCGCTGAAGCGGCTTGTGTCTTCCGTGGCGCACTGCGCTACCGTCTTGCCACAGGCGCTTTCGAGTATCTTTGCCAGGTCGGACTTCGCCTGCAGCAAAGCAGCGCGGAAGCCTTCTGCGTCCTTGCCGTATGCCTTGTCTTCCGCAAGCAGATGCGCGGTGTCATACAGGGCAAGCGTGCGGCCACCCAGCACATCCATGGCATAGTGCGCGCCAATGAGGATGCGGCTGTTGCCATACTCCGCGCCGCGCGCAATCATTTGCGGATAGCGCTCAGGGACGAGAAGGCCAAGGATTACGGACACGGTATAGCCATACGTAGTATGCCCGCTTGGATAAGAAGGACTATCGGTCAGGTCGGTTACTGGCCCGCGAACATACTGCGAGTTATCTACGAGCAGGTTAAAGGAATCTCGACCGGTAAAGCGGCGAAGCTCCGGCGCTGTCTGAAACGGACGTGCGTCGCCGAATCGATTGCCGTTCGGGCTCCCCGCGGGAAAATGGTAGGCGCGGCCAAAAGGGTCTGTCTGGCCGCCTTGTCCCGTGAGGATGTTCATTTCTTCCGCCGGTACAGGGGTCGTACCGTTAGTTGTGCCATTGGCAAACAGATACTTGCCGGCGTTGGAGTGCGAACCGCTGACGTGTCGCGCGATGGAGAGTATGTGCGTCACGCTGGCTGCGGCCTCTGTATAGTGCGTGCGATCAATGGCATGTGCGCGGGCCACGTAGGCTGCTCCCAGCGCCGTGCCTAAAGCGTCGGCAAGCTGCGAAGCCGTTGCTGAAGTGACATCCGCATCGCGCAGGGACTGGCCGCGCTGTTCTTCATCCGGCAGGAGCGTTGGTTGGGGAATGGCTCCCGTCTGAATTCCGCTCGTAATCGACAGGTTTGCACTGAGCGCAGCCCGGCCTTGTGCGGTCTTTGATAAGACCGTCACTGTGGATAGACCGCGAAGCGCGTTGTCTTGTGGCGACTGAGCTGGGGCCGATGCAACAGCGGCAAACGCTGCAATGGTTACGAGGGTTCGGATGGCACGCATATCCAGTGATAATAGCGAATGTGGCTAGGGGATAATGCTCTCGTGGCGTTGAAGGGTTGACATTACGTTGAGAAAGCCAGGAGTCGGCTTTCCGCTGGGACATCACAATCGCCAGTCCTGAGCTCTGTAACAGGGCACAACTTTAGTTGCATCAGAAAGCCGCCCCCAAAACAACTCTGCGGCTTTACCTTTCAAGCTGCTTCAGCATATTTTTCGGAGCATAATCAAGGAATGCGGGATAAAGAAACAATCGACCCTGCAGGACCGACTTTCGGCAGATTTCTCGAAGAAACAGATCGTGTTGCCATAGCGCATGTCACGGACTGGTTCGCATCACAAAGCTCATACGCCAACTGAATATGAAGATTACTCCGCAGGACGCTCTAATCGTCATCGACGTACAAAACGACTTCACCCCCGGCGGGCAACTGGCCGTTGCGGGCGGCGACCTCGTTATTCCGGTGATTCAAATAATCGCCCCGCTCTTCGAGCACATCATCCTCACGCAGGACTGGCATACCGCAGGCCATTCGTCGTTCGCATCCTCGCATGAAGAAAAGCAGCCGTTTGAATCCGTAGAAATGCCCTACGGCACGCAGACCCTCTGGCCGGACCATTGCGTACAAGGCACAACCGGCGCGGAGTTCCACTCCACCCTGCATCTCCCTCAAGCCGAGTTGATTTTGCGCAAAGGCTTCCGCCCGCAGATTGATTCCTACTCAGCCTTTTTCGAGAACGACCGCACCACTGCAACCGGCCTTGCAAGCTATCTCAAAGAGCGTGGCATTACGCGCATCTTTTTAGCAGGCCTCGCTTACGACTACTGCGTAGGTTTTTCCGCACTCGATGCCCGCCGCCTGGGAATTCCGGCAGTAATCGTCCGTGACGCCACGCGAGCAATCAATCTGGCCGGCTCAGTCGAGCGCATGGAAGCAGAATTCGCGGCAGCAGGCGTGCAGGTTGTCGATTCCTCCGAGTTGACGCGCAGCGCGTAGAATCGCAGTAGCTTTTATGTCCCGCAACTTCTACATCATGGCCGCTGTTCTCGGCTTCTTCACGCTGATCGCCGCAGCCATGTCGCTGATCCCGTCGAACTACCAACCGGGCCTCCCCGCCAACGGCTCGCTATGGCGAACAGCCGCATTGCTGCTCCTTCTGTCCGCGCTGGTAGCCGCCTTCATCGGCGTAATGAGCCACCTCTTCGAGCAGGTGGACCGCCACAGCGAAGAGGCCCGGATAGCAGCGCGAAACAAGCGCCGGGGCAAAACCAACTAAAATCAAAGCAGGGATCTTTCCCCCAACGAGTGCAAGCGAAGCTATGTATGAAGTGAACGTAGAGGCCGGTTTTTCTTCGGGCCACTATCTGCGCAACTATCATGGCCGGTGCGAAAATCCGCACGGCCACAACTACAAGGTGCGCGTAACGCTGATTGGCGCGGAGCTGGACGAGACCGGGCTGCTGCTCGACTTCAAGTTACTGAAGCAGGTAATGCGCCCCGTGATTGACCGCATCGACCATCAGATGCTCAACGACATTGAGCCGTGGATAACGGTCAATCCCTCAGCTGAAAACCTCGCAAAATACTTCTTCGACGAGACCAATCAGCAGCTCAACGGCATGACGCAAGGTCGCGTGCGGGTGAAAGACTGCACCATCTGGGAGACGGACACAAGCTCCGCCACGTACTACGAAAAGTAGCTCTCAACACATGCAAAGCGGCCTGATTCCCACGACAATCAGGCCGCTTTGTTTGTGTTCTCAGGCTGTCTTACGCGCCGTCAAAATCCGCAGTGGAGGAAACGTTCCCGTCCAGTCCAGCGGATGCAGTTCCACCTTCAGCCCAAGCTTTTCAAACTCGCCTGCATACTGCCGCACATGCTTGTAGTCAGAGATAACAGCCGTCCCACCCGGCTTGAGCACACGCGCAATCTCCGCGCAAGCCTTGTCGCGCCCTGGCCGGTTGTAGATGTTGTGAATGCAAAGATTCGAGAGCACCACATCGAAAGCGCCGTCAGGAAAGCTCATCGCCTGCGCATCTTCACTGAGAATCGTAGTGCGTTCCCCCACGCCTTCCAGCGCGATGTTGGTCTTAAGCCCCTCCGGCCCATTGCCGGAAAGGTCCTCCGCATTCCAGATATCGATGCCGGTGGCATGTCCTGTAGTAAGCCGCTTGGCCGCGCCAATCAGCAGCAGCCCGCGCCCCGCGCCCACATCCAGCACCTGCTCCGCGCCCGTCCACTGCACTTTGGCCAGCATGCGGTCGCGATGCCGAAACTTGCCCCGCAGCGAATAAAGCAGCATGAGGCAGCCAAACAGGAAAAACCATCCCGCCGGCCAGAAGAATCCAGGTTGAAGCAGAAAGAGAACATTGCCAATCTGGACTTTCGGGAATATGAGAGCAACAACCAGAAAAGCCGCACCAGCCAGAAACTGGTTGCGAATAACGCCGGGAGCGTCAATGCCATAGTCAGATTTTTGGGCCAATGCTGTCTCCGCGCGTGCCAGCCAGGGGAGTGACGTACCTTGCACGCAATCCTAGCACTGCGGCACGCGCCGCCAACCCTCAATCCATCTGACTCGACTTCGATTGCAGATACTTATCAAACGGAATCTCAAAGTAAAACAGCTCGCCGCCATCGGCATTGCGCAGTTTCCGCAGCAAAAAATGCGCCCCCTTCAGCGGGTGGTCAAGCTGCGAAACGTCGTAAAAAAGAAACCCCGCACGCGTAGTATGAGGCTCCACCACAAGGGCGCCATACTCAAAGGTGTCAAAGTCCGCTTCAATGTCCTTGTTGCTGGCCTTGGGCTTGAGCTTAATGCTCGGAATCGGTCCCGGCATGGGAATCTTCCCGCCTTCACGTTCCTTGCGAGTCATCAGCCGCTCCACGTCCTCAGGCTCCGCCGCCTGGATGCGCTCTCCGGCAGCCGTCTCAAACAGAATCCGCGCATCTTGCAGGTTGATAGGCCGGTCGCCGTTATTCGTCACAATCAGCCGGATAGGCATAACCCCATGCGCCAGATAATCGATGCGAAAAAGCGATTCTTTTTCCCTGGTATCGTAGGGCTCGGCTGCAATCGCCACCTTCTCGTCGCCATGAATTTCAACCGCGGCAAATGTGGTGGCAGGCTGCACTGGCGGAGGAACGTGATCCGCAGCGCTGGCCGCAAAACAGGGCAGTAAGGTAAGAACCAAAGCAAGCAGCGGGATTGCACGTACGGTTCGCATCGGTTTCGACTGTATCATTTTGATGGATTAGACACCGGAAAGGCCCAATTCGTAGCGGATGATTTTGTTTTTCTACAACCTTGCCCTGCTCGTGGTGCTGATTCTCGGCCTGCCCTTCTGGCTCTGGAGAATCGCCACCACGCAGAAGTACCGCGAGGGGCTTTTTCCCCGTCTTGGAGCCATCCCCGCAGAGTTAAAGCAGCAAGAGAAGCCCGTCCTCTGGCTGCATGCAGTTTCCGTCGGTGAGGTGCTGGCGGTCTCCCGCCTGGTAGCCGAATTGGAAGCTGCCCTGCCCGACCACCGCCTGCTGATTTCCACCACAACACGCACAGGGCAGGACCTCGCCCGGCAGCGTTTCGGCGCAAATCGGGTCTTCTACTGCCCGCTGGATTTCCCATGGGCCGTTCGGGCATATCTTGAAGCCATCAAGCCGAAGATGCTGATTCTCGCGGAGACTGAATTCTGGCCCAATCTCCTCTCCGCCTGCTTTCGCCGCTGCATTCCCGTCGCAGTAGTAAATGCCAGAATCTCCGACCGCTCCTGGCCGCGTTATCAGGCGCTGCGGGGCCTCTGGAAGCCCTTCCTGCAAAAGTTGAGCCTTGTCCTTGCGCAGAGCGAGCTCGACGCCCAAAGACTCCGCCCAATCGGCTGCGTCCCCGAGCGCGTTTCCGTCGCCGGAAATCTGAAGTTCGATGTGCGCGTAGCAGGGGAGTCAACGGCATCGCGCATCCTCAAAAGCCTCGCGCCAACCCTGCGCATCCTCGTGGCCGGCAGCACGCTGGAAGGAGAAGAGCAGGCGCTGTTGCAAGTATGGCCGCAATTGTTGTCCGCCGACCCGAATCTTCTTCTCGTAATAGCCCCGCGCCATCCCGAGCGTTTTGACGCGGTTGCCAGCCTGCTGCTCGCAGACGGCATCTACTGGGCGCGTCGGTCGGCGTGGACCCAGATGCCCGACCCGCAGGATGGTCTTGGCGCAGGCAGTGTGGTGCTGCTCGACACCATCGGAGAGCTGGCCTCGGTCTATTCCCTGGCTTCGGTAGCATTCGTAGGCGGCAGCCTGATTCCGGCTGGCGGTCATAATCCGCTGGAACCCGCCCAGTTCGGAGTCCCGGTAGTAATGGGCCCGAGCTACGAAAACTTTCGCGGAATCGTAGACGTGCTCCGCGCCGTGGATGCCGTGCGGATTGTAGAGAAAAATGCGCTAGCCGATACTTTGATTGAACTGCTTAAAAACAAACCCGCAGCAGAAGCCATGGGCGCACGAGCACGGCACGTCTTCGAGCAACAGGCCGGAGCTACCGAACGAAGCGTAGAGGCAATCCGTGCGTTGTTGGAGAAGCAGGCATGACCGCGCGCTCTTGGTTCAAGCCATTCGTACCTCTATACCGCTTCGGCCTTTCTCAGCGCGAGCAGCGCCTGGCCTCCGGCCGCGAAGCCGTCAACCGTCTTCAGTGGCCCGTCATCAGCATCGGTAATCTCTCAACCGGCGGAGCGGGGAAGACCCCGCTAACAATTGCTTTAGCCCAGGCACTGACGGAGCGAGGCATATACGTCGATGTGCTTTCGCGCGGATACGGTCGTGCTGGCAACGATACAGAGCAAGTCCAGAAAGAAGGCACAGCGCAGCAGTATGGAGATGAGCCGCTACTGATTGCCCGCGAAGCCGATGTGTCCGTCTACGTAGCGCGGCAGCGCTATAAGGCAGGTCTGCTATCGGAATCAGAGCGAAGGTCAGACATCCTCGCTGTGCACTTGCTCGACGACGGCTTCCAGCACCGCCAACTGCACCGCGATATCGATGTGCTGTTGCTCAATCAACGCGACTGGCGCGACCAATTGCTGCCCGCCGGCAACCTGCGCGAAGAGTTAAGCGCCGCAAAGCGGGCAAGCGTAATCGCCATTCCCACGGAAGAAGCGGAACTCGAAGCCGAACTCCGCACCTGGGGCTGGCAAGGCCCGATCTGGAAACTCCGCAGGCAAATGCAAGTCCCGCGCATTGAAGGCGAAATCGTAGCCTTCTGCGGAATCGCCCGCCCGGAGCAGTTTTTCCTCGGCCTCGAACAGGCCGGCGTGCGCATCGCCGAAAAACTCATCTTCCGCGACCATCACCGCTACACAAAATCCGACTGGCAGCGCCTCGACAATGCCCTGCGCCGAACGCAGGCCCGCACCCTGCTGACCACGGAAAAAGACTCCGTCCGTTTGGGCAGCCTTGCCGACAGCCTGCCCTTGCAGACAGTTCCTCTGCGAACAGAAATCGAAGACGAATCCGCAGCTTTGGACTGGTTGCTGAGCCAGGTTCGCAAGGCCAGTCCGCACCCCTCCGTGTGAGAAAATTGAGGCTTGCAGACGCAATCCAAGTTTCGTTTACTGGTGGTCCGGTTGGGGGCCATGGGAGACCTTTTGCACGCGCTTCCGGCGGTCACGGCGCTGCGGCAGGCCCACCCCCTGTGGACCATCGACTGGGTTGTCGAGCCCGCATGGGCGCCCCTGCTTTCCGCTTCGCCTGAAGCAGTCAGAGGCACTTCGCAGCCGCTTGTGGACGGCATCCATCTCGCCAGCGTAAAAGGCTGGGCCAAGGACCCGCTCTCCGGCCAGACCATCCACGAAATCCGCACCCTGCGGAAAACCCTGCAAGCCCGCCATTATGACGCCGTGCTGGAGTTCCAGGGCGCAGTCCGCTCCGCGTGGATTGCCCGCATGACGCGCTGCCGCAGAATCATAGGGGAAGCCGCCCCACGCGAGCCGCTGGCCAAGTGGCTCTTCTCCGAACGCGTAGCCACGCAGGGCGTGCACGTCATCGAGCAGGACGTAGAAGTAGCTGAAGCCGTAGCAGGCGACGCCCTCAAGCCCGTCCAGCCGCAGCTTCCTGTGGATGCCTCTACCGAAGCCTGGTGCGACAAGCTGCTCGAAGGCAGCACCAACCAAATCATCCTGCTGAATCCCGGCGCAGGCTGGGGAGCCAAGCGCTGGCCCGTGGAGCGTTACGCCGCCGTAGCCTCCGGTCTGGGCTGCCGCGGCTTCCGGGTAATCGTCAATGCTGGACCCGGCGAAGAAGAACTGGCCGAAACCATTCAGGAGCTTTCCGGCGGAACCGCAACCCCTGCACGGTGTACGCTGGGGCAGTTGGTTGCGCTCACCCGCCGCGCCGCGCTGGTAGTCGCTGGAGACACAGGCCCGCTCCACCTCGCCTGCGCCCTCGGCAAGCCAGTCGTAGGAATCTTCGGTCCCACGGACCCGGCCCGAAACGGCCCCTTCCGCTCCCCGGACGGTTCGGGAAACTGGGCACCCTTCCGGGTGCTGCGGCACGCCGAGAGCAAGCGCGACCACACCCGCCGAGACGAGCCGGAAGCGGGCCTGCTCACAATCACCCCGGAAGATGTTCTGGGAGCTTTAGACGAGTTAGTTACGGAGACAGTGCGTTGACGGGGCCTCAGATAAATCAGACCGAAGACTGGATTTCACGCTGGCAAAAAGTAGCGCGCCGCATTCGCGTCCCGCTCGGCTTCGCCACCGCCGCGCTGTACCTCTTCGAGCTCTGGCGCCGCGCGCCGCAACCAGTCGCCGTGGCCTGGAGCCTCGCACTGGTGCTTCCCGGCCTCTGGCTCCGCGGCTACGCTGCCGGATATGTCAAAAAGAATCAGGAGCTTACCACCACCGGTCCCTACGCCTTCGTGCGCAACCCGCTCTATCTGGGCTCCATCCTGATTGCCGCAGGCTTCGCCGTTGCGCTCCTGAGCTGGCCGGTAGCCGTAGCGCTAACCGTCATGTTCATAGCCATTTACGTCCCAGTCATCGCCAGCGAGGAGCGCTTCCTGCGCGCCACTTTTCCGGGCTTTGACGCCTACTGCCGCAAGGTGCCGCGCTTGATTCCCCGCCTGACGCCCGCTCCCAGTGCAGCCGATGAGGAAAAGGGGCAGTTTTCCTTCGCTCTTTACCGCAAGCACCGCGAGTACAATGCTCTATTAGGAGCAATTCTTCTGTATTTCAGCCTGGTCGTTCTCAGGCCGGCAGTGAGTTTCTTGCTGCACGCGCGGCCTTGAGAGATGTTGTGCGTAAATCGTTCGCTTCTCTCTATCGTCCAAGATTTGCAAGGAGCTAAAAAGCTGCCGGTGAAGAAACATACTCGATCCCTGGGTCTCTTTTTGTCTGTTGTCATGCTCGCTGCAGCCGCCACGGCGCAGCAGGCGCTCACTCTTCCTCCTCCCAAGCCGGGATTCAGCTTCCCCCAGCGGCAAACGCTCACCTACGCGGTAGACTGGCGTGTCTTTCCCGCCGGAACCGCCGTTCTGCACTTTGAGCAGCAGGGCGACCGCGAAAAAATCTCCGCTACCGCCGACACCGTAGGCGCGCTCAACATGCTCTTCCACGTGAGCGACAAGTTCCAGTCCATCTTCGACCGCGCGAAGGGCTGCACCTACGAGTTCGACAAGCAGACGGTAGAAGGACGGCGACAGATTAACTCCTCGCTGCGAATCGACTACGGCGCGTTGAAGTCGATTCTGGACGAGAAAAACCTGGTCAAGGGCGATACCAAGCACATCGAGCAGCCGATTGCCGGTTGTGTAACGGACCTGCTCTCGGGAATCTTCTATGCCGCATCGCAGCCAATGGACGCGGTCGGCCAAAGCTTTGTGCTGCCCGTAGTCGATGCGCTGCACACCGTTCCAGTCACGATGAAGGTGGAAGGCCGCGAGACGGTAAAGACACCGCTCGGCACCTTCAAGACCATCCGCGTGCAGCCAACCGCCGATGCCGGCGTGGTCAAGAACCGCGGAAACATCTGGATCTGGTACACAGACGATGACCGCCACCTGCCGGTACAGATGCGCGCACGCCTTTTCTGGGGCACCATCACCTTCCAGCTCTCAGCCAACGAAAATAAATAGTTAGAAATAAAGCAGCCGGTAGGCTACACCCACATTGATTCCGTTGGGATGGAGCCGATGCTGCGGTTGAATCCCGAAGCCGGGAGAGTCGCGCCAGAATTGGTACTCATACTCGGCGCGCACAGTGAGCCGCCGCGAGGCACGAAAATTCACGCCGCCGCCCGGAGCAAGTGCGAAGTAACTGCCGGAGCCGATGCCGTAGGGATACTGAATTTCACCTTGCCCGAAGAGAAATTTTCCATAAGGCTCAAACTTTCCATAGCGATGGATAATGTAGCGCGGGCCGATGAGCAGGCTGCGTTCCGTGGTGCCTGCGTAGCCTCCAAAGGCCAGCCAGCGGGCGCTGCCTTCCACGTCAAGATGATAGGTAAAGCGCACATTGGCGAAGGCTCCGCAGCCGGAGATGTGCTGGCCGCTTTGATAGGGAAAAGATGCGGAGAACCAGGAGCATTCGCCACCAGCCCAGATGGAGCGGACGTCCTGGCGGCCGGCATAGGAGGACTGCGACCATGCTGTGCCTGTCGAGAGTGCGAAAAGCGCGACAGCCAGAATGAATTGCAGGCTGCGGGAGTAATTGCGATGCAGCATGCGGCTTTTGACTGGGCCCGGTTTTGAGAAAAACGGCATCTGTTTCCCTTGCATGGCTAAAAGAGTGATTTCACGGTGAGTGCGACGGGCGCAGTGTGGCTCAGTTGAGGCTCGACGACAGTAGTGCTGGCAGTGATGGTGATGGAATACGTTCCGGTTGGCGTGCCGCCGGTGAGCGTGCCGTTACCGCCGCAGGCGGAAAGGCTGGTCAGTGCAGCAAGCAGGGCAACGCCAAACCAAAGGCCGCGCACCCAGTTACGGCGCAAACGCCGTGGAATGAGCAGGAGGGTGAAAAGAGAGGCCAGGGCTGTTGCTCCGCCGGTAAGGCTTTTGGCGGAGGCAGTTTGTGCCGGCGCTGATGTTTGCACAACGAGCGTGGAGGAGTAGGAACCGTTTTGGAGGGTGGCCGGCACAAAGGTGCAGGTGGCATTGACGGGCAGGCCTGAGCAACTGAGCGCCAGAGGCAGATTGAATCCGCTTTGCGGCGTGGCGGTGACGGTGAACTTGGCTGCTGCGCCGGTATAAAGGCTGGCGGAGGATGGCGTTACTGTGAGCGTGAAGTCGCCTTGGTAGGCATTGACGACCTGCTGCAAAGTGGCGGAGGCGCCGGCTTCCACGCTGGCGTTGCCCGAGTAAGCAACCGTGATGGGATGTGTGCCCACGGCCAGCGTACTGGTGGTGAAGGTGCCCGTGCCTGTGGCCGATTGCGCTTGGCCTAGTTGCGTTGTGCCGTCATAAAAGGTAAATGTGCCGTTGAGCGGAGTCCCTGTGCCGCCCGCCGAAGCGGTAGCAGTAAAAGTAACAGCGCTGCCGAAGACGGAGGGGTTAAGGCTGCTGGCGAGCGCCACGGAGGAAGTTTCCTGGCCGACAACGAGCGTGACGGGCGCCGAGGTGCTGGGAGCAAACGTAGAGTCGCCGCTGTAGGTGGCGAGGACAGGATAGTTTCCAGTGGGACCTGCGTTAACAGAGGCCGAAGCTGTAGCTACACCACCAATGAGGCCGAGAGCCGCAGTTCCGGCAGCCTTGCCGCCGATTGAGAAGGAGATAGTTCCAGTGGGCGTGTGGCTGGAGGATGCGGACGGTTGGACGACGGCGGAGATGGTGGGGGAGGTATAGGCCGGAGTGGGGTTCGTGATGATGGTGGTGATGCTTGTGGTGGTGGGAGCTCCATTGACGGTCTGTACAAGCGACGCCGTGCTGGCCAGGTCGCTGCCGCTGGCACGATAGACGGCAGTGATGGTGTGCTGACCGGCAGTGAGGGTTGATGTCGTGTACGAGGCGGAATCCTTGGCCAAGGTGACGGTCCCCATGGTTGTGTTGCCGTCCTGAAACTGTACCGTGCCGGCAGGAGTGTTGTTCGTAGATGTGACGGTAGCTGTGAACGTAACGGACTGGCCGACAGCAGAGGGATTGCGCGAAGAGGTGAGCGTGGTGGCAGTGGCGTAGCCGTTGATGACCTGCTGATCGACTTCCGCGGAAGCGCCGGCATGAGTAGAGTCGCCGGGATAGGATGCCTGTATCCAGTGATCGCCTAGTGCTAATGCCGCAGTGGAGTAACTGGCATTGCCGTTTGCATCGGGCGTGAGCGTGGCAAGCGTGGTGTTGGTCGAAGTGTCCGTTAAAGTGATGGTGTCTGGTTTCGGAAGGCCGTTGGAATCAGTTGTGGAGATTTTTGTTGTGAAGGTGACGTTCTGGCCGGAGAAAGACGGATTCGGCGTGGAGGCCAGAGACAGCGAGACCGAATAGTTTTCCGCGTTCACAATGACGACTACGGATGTGGCTGAGGTAAAGCCTCCCTGTCCGGGATATTGGGCAATCAGGTTATGCGTCCCCGGCACAACAGGCGGGGTATTCATTGTTGCTGTGCCTGAGCTGTCAATTGTGCCGGTTCCGATTTGTTTCCCGTCTTCGAAAAACGTGACTGTCCCCGTGGGGATGCCGAGAGCGGAGATCAGCTTTGCGGTGAGCGACAGATGAGTACCGCCCACAAGGGTGTAAGCCGAAGGCGTGAGCACAATGGTTGTCGGTGTGGCGTCCTGCGTGCCCGTGTGCTCATACGCGCCGATGTCGATAATGGGATAGCCTTTTCCAGTTGCGTCTGCGACGCGGGGATTACCGTCGAAATCTTTGCTGAGTGTGAGGCCATTTGCGGCGAGTGATTGCAGGACGCTGGTGTTGCCCGCGTCAATGGCGGGTGAGCCCGCTTGCAGGTGATAGTCATTTCCACTTTGGTTGACGAACTTAGGATCGGCGGAGATATTGCCATATTTTGTGGAAACGTCAATACAGTCCGATGTAAAGATTGGCCCACCGGAGTTCAGCAGAAGATTGTGGTCGAAAATGGGCTGTTGAGATTCATCGGGTAAATTGAGTCCCCAGCCGCATTGAATGGCGGGTTCACTGGTATTTCCAGCAATGATGTTGTTGACGAGCGCAGCGCTCGGGCCATCGCTGCCGTAATCACCTGAATAAATCTGAGAAACCGCGTAGTCGTTAGAACTGCCTCCTTCGTTATCTTTATATGTATTGTCCACAATAGTGTTGTTGACAATGTATAGCCGCCCGGCGTCAAGATAGCCGTCGAACCCAAGTGCGCCACCTCCGCCTCCGGCCTCATTGCCATAGATGAGGTTTTGCGCAATGAGAATGGACGCTTCCGGAGTTTCATCAGCGCCATAGACAAGAATTGCGCCGCCGATGCCGTCGAACGTGTGATTGTTGCGGATGATGTTGTCTTCAATAATCGGGGTGCCGCCCCAGACGGCAATGCCTGCACCGCCGTTGCCGCCTGCGTCTTCCAAGCCTGATTGTGTGTTGTTTTCGATAGTATTGCCGATGATGACAGTGGGGCCTGATGAGGGGTTGTAGCCATCCAGATAGATGGCCGCTCCGCCTGCGAAGGAGCAATCGCCGTTGTTATCCAGCGTGTTGTTGAGGTTGCTGTTCTGAATTAACGGCGCACTGTCCTCTTCCACCCACACGCCATAGCAGTGGTTGTTGGTGATGATGTCGTTGACCAAGGTAGGCGAAGAGTTTTGGATGAGAATGCCGCCCATTTGGCCGTAATAGAGTTCCTGCCCACCGCCTTGAACCGTGAATCCGCTCAGAATGCTGTTTCGTGATTCCGTGTGTGTGAAGAAGACCGCAGGCTTGTTACCCAGGCTGCCGTCAACGATTGTCTTAGCCGCTCCGTCCGAGCTGATAACCGTAATCGCCTTACCCTTGAAATCAATATTCTCTTTGTAAGTCCCAGGCGCAACAAGAACGGTATCGCCATTGGCGGCCGCATCGATGCCTGCCTGAATAGTCGGTTGGTCGGCGGGAACGTGAATAGTGGCTGCGTGTGCGGAGGCCAGCGCTGTAAGCAGAAAGATAGCCAGCCGGAGCAAGCGGATAGCCGGACGGCGCAGATAGGTTCCCTGCCGGTTGGAATTCAAGGCAAAATGCGAGGGCATACGTCCGAGAAATACCATACCCGCGCCGTATTTCCGAAAAAGAAAATCAGTGGTGGAAGCGCGGCGTTACGGAGTCATGGGATGTTCGGTTGTTACTGCATCCGGTAGCGCTCGCGCATCAACCTTTGCAGCCGCGGCCAGTAAATCAGGTTAAAGGCCAGCTCCTTATCAGGAAACATCCCCAGCGCCAGCCGCCGAGTATCGGCAACCATCTCCGAGGCCTCTTCCACAGACAGCGCGGCATCCTGCGCAATTACTTGCGAAACCATGTTGACGACCATCTGCAGCCGGCGAATCTTCTTCCGTTCGTCAGCAAGTTCTTCTGGGGACTGATGCAAGCGCGCAGCGGGAACAGAGGGTTGCTCCCAGTTCAGTTGGATAGATCCCATTAGCGGCAAGGCCTCCCGGATAAGGGTGAACGGGCATGCTTTGGGAGGATAGTATGCCCGATGCCGTAATTTTGCCAGTGACTATCTGGTGGCCTGATGAAATTCGCATGAGGAGTGGCCGCTACACTGGGCGCATGAGATTGGCCGTTTGCTGGATTGTTCTAACGCTGCTTGCCGCCATAAATCTAACGGCGCAGAAACCGCACACGCTGAACTATGCACCGGGAAAGTCAATCACGCTTTCCATGCCGGAGCCGTTTGATATCCATCTCACAGCAAGCGGGCTGAAGCGGGTCCGCTTTTTCGCCAAGGCTCCGGATGGCCGCATCTTTGCCACGGGAATGTACAACCTGGCCGACAACCGGCTCGGAACCATCTACATCCTCGAAGGATGGGACAATAACACGCTGAAATTCACCAAGGTGACGCAGTATCTCAGCCATCTGCGAAACCCGAACAGCATCGCCTTCTGGACCGACCCAGCGACAGGCCAGAACTGGCTCTACATCGCGCTGACGGACAAGCTGGTGCGCTACCGCTACAAAGCGGGAGAAGAAGCGCCCGCATCCGCGCCGGAAACGCTGATGCACTTTCCCGATTATGGCCTGAACTACAAATATGGCGGTTGGCACCTCACGCGCACCGTGACAGTGGCAACGCTCAATGGCAAAAGCAAGATACTGCTGACCACGGGGTCATCCTGCAACTACTGCCAGGAAAAAGAAGTGTTGCGGGCCGCAGCCGTAAGCATGGACCCAGACGGCAGTCACCCCACCCTGATTGCGCAAGGCCTGCGCAACGCAGTCGCCATCAAGCAGGTTCCGGAACTGGATGGTTCCGTCTTCGTAAGCAACATGGGCGACGACCACCTGGGTGACAGGCTGCCGGAAGACACTTTTTTCAAGCTGGAGATGGGCTCGACCGCGCGAAATTACGGCTGGCCAACGTGCTATTTCTCCAACGGCAAAGCAGTTCTGGACCGCACTCCTCTTCCTAAGCTGGATGACCTTGCAGGAAACATGGCAGAGCTGCCGGGAGACTCCGTCTATGGACGGCAAAAAGGCGTAGCAGCGGCTGGCACAAATTTAACCGCAGGTGGCGGGCATCAGGGCGGCGCGGACCCAAACGCGGCACTCGGACACGCCCCACAAGCGCTGACAAGCTGCAATGGAGTCCCCCCGGCGTACACAACCTTTGCCGCACATAGCTCGCCGCTGGGGTTTGAGTATTTCCCAAAAAGCGACGCAACCCTCGGCAACGGCTTCCTTGTAGCCTTGCATGGCGCGGGGCATCCGCGCCTTGGCTCCGGATACCGCGTAGCGCGTTTTACCCCTGCTGACCGCAAACCGCAGGACTTCATCACCGGTTTTCTAACCATGGAAAATGGCAAGCCGGTGGTACATGGCAGGCCGTGCGGCATTTTGCGCGTCGGGCCGGATAGTTTTCTGCTCAGCGACGACTATCTGGGATTGGTCTATCTTGTGCACCGGCACGGCTAAAAAATCAAAACACCCGTAAAATAAAGAAGAATGGCTTTTACCGAACAATACGACATCGCCGTAGTCGGCGCAGGCCACGCTGGCTGCGAGGCCGCCATGGCCGCTGCCCGCATGGGACTCAAGACGGCGCTCATCACCATGAACCTCGACCTGATCGCCCAGATGAGCTGCAACCCGGCCATCGGCGGCGTAGCCAAGGGCCACCTCGTACGAGAAGTGGATGCCCTCGGCGGTATCATGGGCGAGGTTGCAGATGCCGTCGGCATCCAGTTCCGCCTCCTCAATACCTCCCGCGGCCCCGCCGTCTGGAGCCCCCGCGCCCAGTGCGACAAGGCACTCTACCGCGTAAAAATGCGCGAAGTTCTGGAAGCGCAACCCGGCCTGCACATCCGCCAGGCAGAAGTCGTAGACCTCGTTCTCGATGAGGAAAGAAGAGTTCTCGGCCTCAAGCTGCGCGACGGTCGCCAACTCCTCGCCGGAGCCACCATCATCACCACCGGCACCTTCCTCAACGGCCTCATCCACTGCGGAGAAGAGCGCTACCCCGCTGGTCGTTCCGGCGAACCGGCGTCAGTCCTGCTAGGCGAAGCCCTGCGCCGTCTAGGCCTGCGCACCACCCGCCTCAAGACCGGCACGCCACCCCGTCTCGACGGGCGCACCATCAAGTGGGAGCAGTTTGAAGAGCAGCCCGGCGACGCCGAGCCCACCCCCTTCAGCTTCCGCACCAGGAAAATCGCACAGCCGCAGGTAAGCTGCCACATCGCCTACACCACGCCGGAAACCCTCCGCGTAATCCGCGAAAACGTGCACCGCTCCGCCATGTACTCCGGCCAGATTGAAGGCGTCGGCCCGCGCTACTGCCCGTCCATCGAGGACAAAATCGTCAAGTTCCCTGACAAGACGCAGCACCAGTTCTTCCTCGAACCCGAAGGCCTCAACACGCACGAAGTCTACGTCAACGGTATGTCCACCAGCTTGCCCATGGAAGTGCAATTCCAGATCGTGCGCTCCATCCCCGGCCTCGACGAAGCGGAAATGCTCCGTCCCGGCTACGCCATCGAGTATGACAGCGTAGACGCCACCGAGCTCGACCGTTCCCTTAAGGTCAAGTCCATGGAAGGCCTCTATCTCGCAGGCCAGATCAACGGAACCAGCGGTTATGAAGAAGCCGCCTGCCAGGGCATCATGGCCGGAATCAACGCCGCGTTGTGGGTCAAGGGCGAAGCCCCCTTTACCATGGACCGCACCGAAGGCTACACCGGCATCCTGATCGACGACCTCATCTCCAAGGGCACCAACGAGCCTTACCGCATGTTTACCTCGCGCGCCGAGTTTCGCCTTCACCTGCGCATCGACAACGCCGACCGCCGCCTCACGCCCTATGGCCGCAAGCTCGGCCTGATTTCGGACGAAGCATGGGCCGAGTTCGAAGCCAAGCAATCCCGCATGCGCGCCCTCGAAAAACTGCTCGCCACAAAGAAGGTGGAGGAAGCCGGTTTGAAGGCTGCTAGCCTCGAAAACCTGACCGCAACCGTAGGCCAAACCTGGGCAGGCCTGCTCAAGCGCCCGGAAGTGACCATCGAGCCGGTGCTGCGTGCAGTCGCAGACGAACTCAAGAAGACCCCAGAACTGGTCCCCATGGCAGAGTCCAGCGAACAGGACGCAATCGACCGCGCCGTAGCCCGCAACGAGGCTCGCGCCGTGGAAACCGAAATCAAGTTCGCCGGCTACCTCGACCAGCAGAAGAAATCCATCGCTAAGCTCAAGGCAGCCGAGGCCGTAGCCATCCCCACTTGGCTGGAATACCACGCCATCAGCGGCCTCTCGCGAGAGATGCAGGAAAAGTTGGAGCGCGTCCGCCCCAACACCATCGGCCAGGCCAGCCGAATCCCCGGCGTAACCCCCGCCGCGCTTTCTCTCGTGCACCTATCCATCAAGGTGCAGGGAACCAAGCGAGTAAAAGCCGCTATCTAAGCCGTAGTTCAGGGGGGAGCACGCCGCTCCACTCCCTGGCCTGTGGAAAACCCTTGTCAAGCCCCAAATCCGAAAATATTTTCTAACTCATTGATTTCATTAAGCAAAAATCTTCAACCAGTTTGCGCTCAATTATGGTGCTTTATGCCAAACTAAAAATAAGCAGAAGAACGGCCCGATTCCAATCGAATCGGGCCGTTCTGTTTATTCATCGCAATTATGGCGAAGGTGCCTGACAGGTAGGCCGGGGATTTATCCCCGGCAAATAGCATCAGCCCGAAAGAACCGGGCCTTTAGGCCCTGAGGCATGCTTTTCTCTCACATATCCACCAGAATCAAAAAAATCCAAAATAGTAACTTTGATTACTTACCAATCAGTAAACAGATAAATTCCAATCTAATCTAAACATAAAAAATGACTTACAAGAAATTTGCCCCATTAAGCAAAGAGTAAATAACTATTTTGCAAACATAATCCCACAAGCCGAATCGGCAAGGCTACACCCGGAGAGACCTCATAAATATATGAAAACAAACTAGATAGAGCGCAAGAATTCCTGTGAGACTGTGGCCTGTCCCGTAATCTCAACAAAACAAACCACTTCGTGTCTAGTCTTCACGGAAAATCCAGGAACCGTCCTATCAGCGCCAGCTAGTCCTAATTGTTCTTGCTGAAGATCGGGATATGGAAGGGAAGCTCCGCGTCAGACTTCTTCTTCTGCTTCACCGCAGGTCCATCCTCGCGCAGCAGCGTCCGCTGCGAGTTAATGCAGTACCAGTTGTTATGCACACGCTGAAAAACGTGGGTGAACACGCCCTTCTCATCAATCGGCCCATTCGCACCCTTGTGATGAAAGGTATAGGTGCCGTTGGCTACGGCCACATCTCCCAGCATGCGAACAGTAACCACCTTCTGGTCAAGGCGGATAGTCTTATCGTCCCCATTGATAAGCTCAGCCACCTGCTGGTTGCGCATGCTGACGCTGCCGTTGGAATCCACCCCAACATAAAGCGGCGAGAGCGCAAGCTCCAGGCCATACTGGTCGCGATTGCTGACTGCAAGCGACCACGAATCTTCCACCTTCTGGATAGCCGCAATTTCCGGCTTGTCCGTGCTGGCAACGCCATTCACAGCGGACGTAGCAGGCGGGGCCGATTGAGCAGAGGCTGCAGCGCAGGAAAGAAGAAGGGCAGAAAAGCAAGCCAGGCCGGTCTTGATTTGAAACATGATTGGTGAATCGCTCCCAACATTGATGATAGCTCTTGGACGGGCCAAAACGGCCATATGAGAGCAATCCAGCCCCGCGCCAGCGGCCCATGCCGTAAAGATTTTCCAGCCAGATGAAAAGTTGAAGAAAACCCAGCTTCCAAAGGGCTCCAGCCGTTGAGTTTTTATATGCAGCGGGATATCTTCCTTGCGGAATCCCAAAAAACTAGTGCACCACTCAGTACAGTTCGTCTCTCCAGGGCCGTTATTCAGAACGCTTACCGCGCCAGCAATGGGTATTAGGGCCCTCGCGGCTTCCCCGGATTGTTGCCTTGTATCGGCGAGGCCCTGTGCTCCCTCAGGAGCGCGGCCTTCAAGGTAATTCCCGTATTTCTAAAAACCACTCCCCGGTTTTCGCTTAAGGAGAAATAAGCCGTGAAGAAGATTTCTGTCTGCACTGCAGTGCTTGCGGGCGTAATGACGCTTGCTGGAATGGAGCGCGTGGAGGCGCAGTCGTTTCCTCTGCTCGCTGTCGGCACCATGGATAGCTCCCGCGCCGGTCAATGGGCCGACCTGTCCGGCCTGAACTATCCACTTGAAAACGGAGCCAAGGCGAACCTGCTCGGCGGCCTGGGCTCGGCATTTACCTACGTTTCCGGCAACACCTTCCTCGCCCTGCCGGACCGCGGCCCCAACGCCGTCGAGTTCAACGACGCAATCGATAACACCGTCACGTACATCAACCGCTTCCACACCGTAACCATGGACCTTAAGCCCAACAGGAGCGGTTCAGGAACGCCCTTCACACTCACGCCGACACTGCAGGCAACAACCCTGCTGTGGAGCCCCACGCCTCTTGTCTACGGCTCTGGCAAAGGACTGGATGTAGGCTCAGGCGTGCCGCCGTTCAACAACCTCTGGGTGCATTACTTCACCGGACGCTCCGATGACTTCGACCCCAGGCGCAACTCTGGCGACCCCAACGATGCGCGCTTTGACACCGAAGGCCTGCGCGTCTCCAACGATGGCCGCCATGTCTACATCTCCGACGAGTACGGCCCCTACGTCTACGAGTTCGACCGTTACACCGGAGAGCGCACGCGCTCCTTCACACTGCCGTCCTCGTTCTACGTAACCACCCTCTCGTCCATAGGCCAGACTGAGATTGACGGCAATACCTCGGGCCGCGTCGCCAACAAGGGCATGGAAGGCCTCGCGATTACTCCCGATGGCCGCACGTTGGTAGGCATCATGCAGAACGCGCTGATTCAGGATGCGAACCTCGGCGGCGATGCGGCAAACCTGCTGCGTCTCGTCACCATCGATATCGCTTCCGGTCGCGTCACGCATCAGTACGGCTACCTGCTCACCGCGGGCTCGGGCGTAAGCGAGATTCTGGCGCTCAACAACCACGAGTTCCTGGTAGACGAGCGCGACGGCCATGGCCGCGCCGACGCTTCCAAGGCCAAGGTCAAGCAGCTTTTCAAAATCGACCTCTCCGGAGCATCCGACATCAGCCAACTCAACGGTACCGATGCCGCCAAGGTTGCCGTGCCGAAGACGTTGTTCGTGGATCTTGTCGCATCGCTGACGGCAGCAGGCTGGGACCCGGCGCAGATTCCGGCCAAGATTGAAGGTGAGACCTTCGGCCCCGACGTGCAGACCTCGAACGGCAAGGTTCACACGCTCTGGATCGCCAACGACAACGACTTCCTGAACCAGGTAGCACTGAAAGATGGCAGCATGACCCCGAACGACAACCAGTTCTTCGTCTTCAGCTTCACCGAGGATGACCTGGGTGGCTCGCGCTATGAACCGCAGAAGGTGGAACAGTTCCCGCCGTTCCCCTTCGGTTTCGGCCCCGGACCATTCTTCTGGTAGAAACATCCGCCTAGCCGCCGTTCAAACGGCGGCTAGGCACCCCTTGCTTTTTTTGATTCCCTCAGGTAAGATTCAACATTGTGTCTGGAATGTAATTCCGGGCAGTCACTACCACCACGGTATTTGGACTGGTTGGGTTGATTCGGCGAAAGCTGTTCCCCGGCGGGTTCCCTTGAAAAAGGGCTGGCAAATGCGGTGGGAGACGAGGGAAGAATGGCAAAGAAAGCCAGCAAGAATATTGCGAAGGCGCGCGCGGCTGTAACCGCTGAAGCCTACGCTCTGCCGGACGCGGTCAGCCTCCTGCAGAAGGTGAAATACGCCAAGTTTGATGAGACGGTGCAGGTTTCGCTGCGCCTGGGTGTGGATACCCGCCATGCGGACCAGATGGTTCGCGGCACGGTGGTCCTGCCCCACGGCCTCGGCAAGACCAAGACCGTTGCCGTAATCGCCACCGGCGACCGCCAGAAGGAAGCGCAGGAAGCAGGCGCGGACTTCGTTGGCGGCGAAGAGATGGTGGAGAAGATCCAGAAGGAAAGCTGGACCGACTTTGACGCCCTGATCGCGACGCCCGACATGATGAAGGTTGTGGGTCGTCTCGGTAAGGTGCTCGGCCCCAAGGGCCTCATGCCGAACCCGAAGACTGGCACTGTAACGCTGGACGTTGCTTCGGCTGTCAAGGAAATTAAGGCCGGTAAGGTGGAGTTTCGCGCCGACAAGACCAGCCTCGTGCACGTTCCGGTAGGCAAGCTGAGCTTCGACGCAGAGAAGCTGGTGGACAACGCCAATACGGTTGTGGCGGCGGTTGTTCGCGCCAAGCCTTCGGCGGCCAAGGGCAAGTATATCAAGAGCCTCACGCTGAGCTCGACGATGGGCCCCGGAGTTCCGCTGGACGCAGCAGTGGCTGAGGCGGCTGGAAAGTAAAACAGGGAGCAGGGCGTGGACTGCAGTGGGTTATCTGTGAGTTCGGGCTCGGTTCTCCGGTTTTAAGAAGAGATTTGGATTCGTAACAGGCGCCTGATGGCGCTGAAGGGAGTCAGGAAGTTCAAGGTCGAGGGTTGAGTTTTTACTGCACCCTTATACCCTGCACCCTGTCCCCTGTCGAGCGGAGCGAGACATGGCAATTTCTAAAGCGAAGAAGGTTGAGAAGGTTGCGCTTCTGACAAAGGAGCTCGAGACTTCGACGACCGCAATTATTGGCACGTTTGCCAAGCTGACGGTGGCGCAGGATTTTGAGCTGCGCAAGGTGGTTCGTGAGGCGGGCGGTAAATACCGCGTGCTCAAGAACAAGCTGGCCCCGATTGCAGGCAAGGGCACCCAGGTAGAAGAGGCGCTCAAGGGCCTGAAGGGCGTGAGCGCGGTAGCGTTTACTTCGGGCGATCCGGTGGCTCTGGCCAAGGGTTTTTCAAAGTGGGTCGGCGACAACGCCGAGTTCCAGTTCAAGCTGGGCATTGTGGACGGCAAGCTCCTCACGGTTGAAGACGTGAAGGCGCTGGCGACCATGCCGGGCAAAGAAGAGATTTTCGCGAAGCTGCTGTTCCTTATCAATGCTCCGGCACAGCGGCTCGCCACGGTGGTCAATGCCACCGGGCGCGACTTGGCTGTGGTTATCAACCAGGGCGTCGAGAAGGAAAAGTTTGCTGGCGCTGCTTAATTAAGCGGCAGGCAAGAATTTGGGCAGTATTGAAGGCCGAGGGTGCGCTGGTCTGGCGCGTCGGAAACTCTCAGTTGGAACTGCTGCCGCGGTAAGAAACAATTTCAAAAGGTTTGGAGAAGGAAAATGGCGGATCTCGCACAGTTGAAGGAACAAATCGTTAGCCTGAGCCTGCTGGAAGCGGCGGCTCTCGTGAAGGAACTCGAAGAGACCCTGGGCGTCTCGGCTGCGGCCGCGGCTCCGGTGGTTGTTGCTGGTGGCGCTGCTGCCGGTGCTGCTCCGGCGGCGGAAGAAAAGACCGAGTTCCAGGTAATCCTCAAGGATGCCGGCGCGAACAAGATCAACACCATTAAGGCCGTTCGCGAAGTCACTGCGCTCGGTCTGAAGGAAGCCAAGGACTTGGTCGATGGCGCTCCCAAGGCTCTCAAGGAGAATGCGAGCAAGGAAGAGGCCGAGACGATCAAGAAGAAGTTCGAAGGCATCGCAACCGTCGAGATCAAGTAGTCTCTGCGGTTCAGAAGTTGCAAGCCCGGAAAGAACGCGCTACGATAATCGTTGCGCGTCTTTCTGTCCTCAGAAGGTGGTTGTGCGGAGACTGGGGCAGAAGTCGGGCTTGATTTTCTGATATTTTGTATCGGGTAGCAGGCGGGTGTCTTAAGCGTCGGGGCGGCGGCCAAGCGCAGCGGCGATGGACACTGGATGAGGGTTCAAACTCTTCCCATCTTATTGCGGAATAAGAAGTTATGGATAGGGAGAGAGGTTGGGCCGGCGAGCGGCATAAGCGGCGTTTGGGAACGGCGGTAGCGGAGATTTGAGAATCCGGATGGGAGCATAGGCAACGAGCCGCGCTCGTGAGGAATCGCGTCCTCACGAGCTTTTCGTGTCTCCCTGAGGGTTTATTAGTAGTGCGCTCAGTCAAACGAGCGTTTCTTCTCTCCGATTGTGCGCAGCATAGCGTACTCCCCAAATGCCTCGCAACGGCTTGCTGTGAATTTTTCGCCTGATTTTCCGGTTTGGGCTTGGCGTAGCGATTTGGGCCGGGATTAAGGCAGTGCCCCCGGTCTTAAAGGCAACACGAACTGCTCACGTATTAGCCGGTGCGCGTCGAGACTCGCGCTCACTGGCCCGAATGGGAACCAGCGCACATCCTGCAGCGCGGGCGTCTCAGGCGGCAATGACAAGAGCCTCAGGAGTGAAGCATGTCCAACGAGAAGCGCGCGATTCGCAGCCGGCTCGATTTTTCCAAGATTCCCACAGCCACCCAGATTCCCAACCTGATTGAAGTGCAGCGCCGTTCCTACGAGCGGTTCCTGCAGATGGACAAGCTGCCCAACGAGCGTGACGACTCGGGGCTGCAGTCGGTATTCACTTCGGTTTTCCCGATTACCGACTTCCGCGGCATCTCGCAGCTTGACTTCGTCGATTTCTCGATTGGCAACTGGGAGTGCAAGTGCGGACACCTCAAGGGCCTGCACCACCTTCGTACCACTTGTACGAGCTGCGGCGCCACGGTTATCACCGACCCGTTCCTCCCTGGCGACGTGCTCTGCACCAAGTGCGGCACCTACAATAAGAACACGCCGGATTTCTGCAACAAGTGCGGCGACCCTGTGAGCCTGCAGCTCAAGTATGACCAGCAGGAGTGCGAAGAGCGCGGCATGACGTTCTCCGCCCCGCTGAAGGTGACGGTGCGCCTGACGATTTACGACAAGGACGCCGAGACCGGTAACAAGACCATTCGCGATATTAAGGAACAGGAAGTCTTCTTCGGCGATATTCCGTTGATGACTCCGAACGGCACGTTCATCGTGAACGGTACGGAGCGCGTGATTGTTTCGCAGCTCCACCGCTCGCCGGGCGTCTTCTTTGAGACGGCGAACAACCGCACCTACTTCCTCGGCAAGATTATTCCTTATCGTGGTTCGTGGGTGGAGTTCGAGTACGACCAGAAGAACACGCTCTACGTCCGCATCGACCGCAAGCGTAAGTTCCTGGGAACCATCTTCCTGCGTGCGCTCGGCCTCAAGAGCGACGAGGAAATCCTCAAGACCTTCTACACGGTAGATAAGCTGAGCATTGCTGACGGCAAGCTCTTCTGGAATGTGGCGACCGAAGGCGCGACGCACCTTGTCGGTGCAAAGCCGGCGCATGCCGTTTCCGCAAAGGGTGAAGAGATTGCGCACGCGGGCCGCAAGGTTACGGCGCACACGCTCAAGGCTCTGCGCGCCGCTGGCGTCGAAAAGGTTGAGGTTGAGCAGGCTGAACTCGATGGCGCTCTGACCGCCGCTGACGTGATCGATACGACCACGGGCGAAGTCATTGTGGAAGCCAACGTTGAGCTGACCGCTGACAAGCTGCACAAGATTCTTTCGAGCGGAGTAGAGAGTTTCGAGCTCTTCTTCCCCGAGCGCGACGATGTAGGCAACATCATCACGAACACATTGCGCCGCGACTCCATCCGCAAGCCGGAAGAGGCGCTGATCGAAATCTACCGCAAGCTGCGCCCGGGCGATCCGCCGACGCTCGACACCGCGACTGCGCTCTTCGAAGGCATGTTCTTCGATCCGCGCAAGTACGACTTCTCGCGCGTAGGCCGTTTGAAGTTCAACATCAAGCTCTACGAGAACCAGGAGCACACGGCGCTCGACCATCGGACACTGACGCCGGAGGACTTCTACGCGACAATTCGCTACCTTCTCAAGCTGCGTAAGAACATCGGTATCGTGGACGACATCGACCACCTTGGCAACCGCCGCGTGCGTGCCGTGGGTGAGTTGATGGAGAACCAGTTCCGCATCGGCCTCGTCCGTATGGAGCGCGCCATCAAGGAAAAGATGAGCGTCTATCAGGAACTGAACACGGCCATGCCGCACGACCTGATTAACGCGAAGCCGGTTATGGCCGCGATCCGCGAGTTCTTCGGTTCCTCGCAGCTCTCGCAGTTCATGGACCAGACCAACCCGCTTTCGGAAATCACGCATAAGCGCCGCCTGTCGGCACTTGGACCTGGTGGTCTGTCCCGTGAGCGCGCCGGCTTTGAAGTCCGCGACGTGCACCCGACGCACTATGGCCGTATCTGCCCGATTGAAACGCCGGAAGGTCCGAACATCGGCCTTATCAGTTCACTTTCGTGCTTTGCGCGCATCAACGAGTACGGCTTCATCGAGTCGCCCTACCGCAAGGTGAAGGACGGCAAGATTCTCGACTTCGTTGAGGTTGTCAACGCGGGTGAAAGCGGTCTGCGCGTAGGCGATCACCTCGAAAAGGATGAGGCGATCAAGCGCAATGCTGAGCTGAAGAAGGCCAGCAAGCGCACCATCGACACGATTGCGTATAGCTTCTACCTTTCCGCGTGGGAAGAAGATAAGCACACGATTGCGCAGGCGAACATCGAGTTCAATGACGAGGGCATCATTACGGAAGACCTCGTGAATGCTCGCCGCCAGGGCAACTTCGTGCTCGTCAACCGCGCTGAAGTGGACTACATCGACGTTTCGCCGAAGCAGCTCGTTTCGGTTGCCGCTTCGCTCGTGCCCTTCCTTGAGCACGACGACGCGAACCGCGCACTCATGGGCGCGAACATGCAACGCCAGTCGGTGCCGCTGCTCGTTGCCGAGGCTCCGCTTGTCGGAACCGGCATGGAAGGCGTGACGGCGCGCGACTCTGGCGCCGTGGTTCTCGCCAAGCGTAACGGTATTGTCGATTCGGTTGACTCCGAGCGCATCATCATCCGTGTGGAAGGTGAGCATCACCCGACGCAGCTCTCGCGTGAAGTTGGTTCGGACATCTACCAGCTCACCAAGTTCAAGCGTTCCAACCAGAACACCTGTATCAACCAGAAGCCCGTGGTTCGCGAAGGCGACCGCGTGCTGAAGGGCCAGGTGATCGCGGACGGACCTTGCACGGAGCAGGGCGAACTCGCTCTTGGCCGTAACGTGCTCGTGGCCTTCATGCCGTGGCGCGGTTACAACTTTGAGGACGCTATCCTCATCAGCGAAAAGCTGGTGCGCGAGGACTACTACACCTCCGTGCACATTGAGGAATACGAAATCGAAGCCCGCGACACCAAGCTCGGACCTGAGGAAATCACGCGTGATATCCCCAACGTCAGCGAGCACTCGCTGCGCGATCTGGACGAGAGCGGCGTTATCCGCATCGGCGCCCAGATCAAGCATGGCGACATCCTCGTCGGCAAGGTAACGCCGAAGGGCGAAACGCAGCTCACTCCGGAAGAGAAGCTGCTCCGCGCCATCTTCGGTGAAAAGGCCGGCGACGTTCGCGATGCTTCGCTCACCTGCCCTCCAGGCATTGAAGGCACCATCGTTGATGTGCGCATCTTCAGCCGTAAGGGACAGGAAAAGGACGAGCGCGCCAAGCAGATCGAAGCAGAGTACATCTCCAAGCTCGAAAAGAACCTTGGCGACGAAATCCGCATTCTCACAGACGAGCGTTTGAAACGTCTTGAAGCAATCCTGGGCGGCAAGGTTGTCCTCGCCGACCTGCACGACGAGCGCACCAACAAGCGCCTGTTGACCAAGGATTCGATTCTCGACCGCGAAACCATCGAGCGCATCTCGACGAAGAACCTCAAGCGCATCCGCTACGCCGATAAGGACCCGCGGGTGAACGAGCAGATCGACGAGATCGAAGAGATGACCTCGCGCCAGATCGAAGTGCTGCGCAAGATTACGAACGAGAAGATCTCCAAGCTCTCCAAGGGCGACGAGCTTCCTCCGGGCGTCATCAAGCTGGTCAAGGTCTACATCGCCATGAAGCGTAAGCTTTCTGTCGGCGACAAGATGGCCGGCCGCCACGGTAACAAGGGCGTTATCGCGCGCATCCTTCCTGAGGAAGACATGCCGTACCTGCCCGATGGCACGCCGGTTGAGATTGTGCTCAACCCGCTAGGCGTTCCTTCGCGTATGAACGTTGGTCAGATTCTGGAAACGCACCTCGGCTGGGCTGCAGCCGGTCTCGGCAAGAAGATTGCCGCGCTGGTCAAGCAGAACGGTGATGCGAACTTCATTCGCGAAGAGGTGAAGAAGGAGTTTGCCGGCACGGCGGCGCTTCGCCAGTTGCTTGAGCTCGACGACGAGACGCTGATTCGTGTCTCGATGGGTATGGAGCGCGGCATCTGGTTCGGCACCAATGTGTTTGACGGTGCGCAGGAAGGCGAAATCAAGGCGCTGCTTACAGCCGCGGGTCTTCCGACCTCCGGTAAGACGGCACTCTTTGACGGCATGACGGGCGACCAGTTTGAGCAGCCGGTAACGGTGGGCTATATCTACATGCTCAAGCTCTCGCACTTGGTGGACGACAAGATTCACGCTCGCTCCATCGGACCGTACTCGCTGATTACGCAGCAGCCCCTGGGCGGCAAGGCGCAATTCGGCGGCCAGCGCTTCGGCGAAATGGAAGTCTGGGCCCTCGAAGCCTACGGTGCGGCGTACATCCTGCAGGAACTGCTCACCGCGAAGTCCGACGATGTCTATGGCCGTACGAAGATCTACGAAGCCATCGTCAAGGGCGAAGCGGCCATCGAGCCGGGTGTGCCTGAGTCGTTTAACGTGCTGATTCGCGAACTGCAGTCGCTCTGCCTCGACGTAGAGCTGATTAAGCGCGCGGACCTTGTTCGCAAGGCCCCGGCGCCTGAGCTGCCTGCGGTTGCTGACTAATTGCAGCTTTTAGCTACTAGCCTCTAGCTTCTAGCTCGTATTGCTGAGTGATTGGGCAATGCAGCGGAAAAAGCAACGAGGCTAGGAGCTGGAAGCTAAGAGCTAGTAGCTGATTTTTGGGTTCTTCTTATGAGCGGTGCAACCAGCCGCTTACCGGGGAGAGAAGAACCTCAATAGAGTCCCCGGAGTTGCCGCGGCAGAGTGGAAAAACACATCTGCCAGGGAGGGTTACCTTGTTCCGTTCAAACCCGTTTGAGCTTACCAGCCCGATTACTGACTTCGACGCCATCCGCATCATGCTTGCATCGCCGGAGAAGATCCGCAGCTGGTCGCATGGTGAGGTCACGAAGCCGGAAACCATTAACTACCGCACCTTCAAGCCGGAGCGCGATGGCTTGTTCTGCGCCCGCATCTTTGGTCCCGTAACGGACTGGGAGTGCTTGTGCGGCAAGTACAAGCGCATGAAGCACCGTGGCGTCATCTGCGACAAGTGCGGCGTCGAAGTGACTGTCAGCAAGGTTCGCCGTGAGCGCATGGGCCATATTGAGTTGGCTTCGCCCTGCTCGCACGTGTGGTTCTTCAAGGGTCTGCCTTCGCGTATCGGCCACCTGCTCGACATCTCGCTCCGCGACCTCGAAGGCATTCTCTACTTCGAGTCATACGTTGTCGTTGATCCGGGTGAAGCCCCGGTTCGCGAGCGCGAAATCATCAAGGACGAAGTCAAGTTCCGCGAGCTCGACCAGCAGTTCCGTCCCTCGGGCTTCAAGGCCATGATGGGCGCGGAAGCCATCAAGGAGCTCCTGAAGCGCGTCAGCGTGGATGAGCTTGCCATCGAATTGCGCGAGCGCATGAAGACGGAAACGTCCGCGCAGAAGAAGATCAAGTACGCCAAGCGCCTCAAGGTCGTTGAGGCCTTCCGCAAGTCGTCGAACAAGCCGCAGTGGATGATTCTCGATGTGCTGCCAGTCATTCCTCCCGAGCTGCGCCCGTTGGTGCCGCTGGATGGTGGCCGTTTTGCGACTTCGGATTTGAATGACTTGTATCGCCGCGTCATCAACCGTAACAACCGCTTGAAGAAGCTGATGGACCTGCACGCTCCTGAAGTCATCGTGCGCAATGAAAAGCGCATGCTGCAGGAAGCCGTGGACGCGCTGTTTGACAACGGCCGCCGTGGCCGCGTGCTGCGTGGCGCCAACAACCGCCCGCTCAAGTCGCTCTCCGATACGCTCAAGGGCAAGCAGGGCCGCTTCCGCCAGAACCTTCTCGGCAAGCGCGTGGACTACTCTGGCCGTTCGGTAATCGTCGTCGGTCCGGACCTCAAGCTGCACCAGTGCGGTCTGCCGAAGAAGATGGCGCTTGAACTTTTCAAGCCCTTCATCTATCACCGTCTGGAGCAGACGGGCCACTGCACCACCATCAAGCAGGCCAAGGAAATGGTGGAAATGCAGGAGCCGGTGGTGTGGGACATCCTGGAAGAAGTCATCAAGGACCACCCCGTACTGCTAAACCGCGCCCCAACCCTTCACCGCCTCGGCATCCAGGCCTTTGAGCCTGTGCTGGTCGAAGGCAAGGCCATCAAGATTCACCCGCTCGTCTGTACCGCCTTCAACGCGGACTTCGATGGTGACCAGATGGCTGTGCACATTCCGCTTTCGCCGGAAGCGCAGATTGAAGCCAGCGTGCTGATGCTCGCATCGCACAACATTCTTTCGCCGGCGTCGGGCCAGCCGATCACCGTTCCTACCCAGGACATGGTTCTCGGTCTCTACTACCTGACGAAGGAAGGCAAGGGAACCAAGGGCGAAGGCCGCGTTTTCGCGAATGTGGAAGAAGTTCTGATGGCGCTCGAAGCGAAGGAGCTTGAGACGCTTTCGCCGGTTCGTCTGCGTTATACGGGCAAGGTGCTCGACATGACGACGGCGTACGACGATCAGGACCTCACGCACACCGAGCCGGTTGAGTTCAACAAGGAGTACATCTCCACCACCGTAGGCCGCGTGATCCTGAACGACGCGCTGCCTGCTGGAATGCCGTTCGTCAACGGCCTGCTCAAGAAGAAGGGCATTGGCCAGTTGGTGAACTACTGCAACCAGAACCTCGGCCTCGAAACTACGGTTCGCATGTTGGATCGCATCAAGTCGTTGGGCTTCCAGTACGCTACGCGTTCGGGCCTGTCCGTTGGTCTCGACGACATGGTCATTCCGGCGTCGAAGTACACCGTTGTCGATGACGCGGATCAGAAGGTGATCGAAGTACAGAAGCAGTATCTGGACGGAGCCATTACCAACGGCGAGCGCTCGAACAAGGTTATCCAGATGTGGTCCACGGTTACCGATAAGGTCGCCGACGAAATGTTCGGAAACATGAAGCGCGCCGACCAGGAAGGCGCCATGAACCCGATCTACATCATGGCCGACTCAGGTGCTCGTGGTTCGAAGCAGCAGATTCGTCAGCTTTCGGGTATGCGCGGTTTGATGGCCAAGCCCTCGGGCGAAGTTATCGAAACGCCGATTACCTCGAACTTCCGCGAAGGCCTCACCGTGCTCGAGTACTTCATCTCGACCCACGGCGCACGTAAGGGCCTTGCCGACACGGCTCTCAAGACGGCTGACTCTGGCTACCTGACCCGCCGCCTTGTGGACGTGGCGCAGGACGTTATCGTGACCGAGTTCGATTGCGGTACGAGCGAAGGCATTGACGTAGGTGCAATCGTCGAGTCCGGTGAAATCATCGAGCCGCTGCGCGACCGCATCATTGGCCGCGTCTCGCTTGAACAGATCAAGGATTACGACGGCAACATCGTGGTCAAGATCAACCAGCCCATCGACGAAGAGATTGCGAGCGCGATTCAGGGTGCCGGTGCCGAAAAGGTGAAGATCCGCTCGGTGCTGACTTGCGAATCCAAGCGCGGCGTTTGCGCGCTGTGCTACGGCCGCAACCTCGGTTCGGGCCGCATGGTTGAGCTTGGCGAAACCTGCGGTGTCATTGCGGCGCAGTCCATCGGCGAACCGGGCACGCAGCTTACCATGCGTACCTTCCACGTCGGCGGCACGGCCAGCCGCGTGCAGGATCGTTCGCGCCTCGATGCCAAGAACAACGGCACCGTTCGCTTCATCAACCTGAACACGGTTGAGAGCAAGGACGGTGCGCTTGTCGCGATGAACCGTTCGGGCTCGATTGCAATCATTGATGACCGTGGCCGTGAGAAGGAGCGCTACCAGGTAGTTTATGGAGCGCGCTTCCATGTGAAGGATGGTCAGAAGGTTGCTTTGGGCCAGCAGCTCGCGGAATGGGACCCGTACACTTACTCGATCCTGACCGAAATCGGCGGCACGGTGAACTTCAAGGATCTTCAGGAAGGCATCACGCTCAATGAAGAAGTCGATGAAGTCACGGGCCTCTCGCGTTGGGTTGTGGGTGACTCGCCGGATGAAAAGCGTCAGCCTTCATTCATCATGAAGGGCGCAAAGGGCACCAAGCGTTATCTGCTGCCCAAGGGCGCTCACCTTATGGTGCAGGATGGCGACGAGATGGGACCGGGCGATGTGCTCGCGAAGATTCCGAAGGAATCGACGCGTACCAAGGACATCACCGGCGGTCTGCCGCGCGTTGTGGAACTCTTCGAAGCGCGTAAGCCGCGTGAGACCGCGATCATCAGCGAGATCGATGGTGTGGTTCGCTTTGGCGAAGTGCAGAAGGGCCAGCGGAAGATTTACGTCACCGCCGACAACGGCGATGAGCGTGAGTACTCCGTGCCCCGCGGCATCTACGTCAACGTGCAAGAAGGCGAACGCCTTCGCGCTGGCGATCCTTTGATGGATGGTCCGCTGAACCCGCACGACATTCTCGACGTTCTCGGCGAGAAGGAACTGCAGAAGTACCTGGTGAACGAAATCCAGGAAGTCTACCGTCTGCAGGGTGTGGCCATCAGCGACAAGCACATCGAAGTGATTGTCCGCCAGATGCTCCGCTGGGTCCGCATCGACGACATCGGCGACTCGAACTTCCTGCTCGAACAGCAGGTGGATCGTTTCCGCTTCAACGAAGAGAAGAAGCGCGTGGAAGCCGAAGGCGGACGCCCGCCGGTTGGCCACCCGCTGCTGCTTGGCATCACCAAGGCATCGCTTTCGACGGATTCGTTCATCTCGGCAGCATCCTTCCAGGAGACGACTCGTGTCCTGACGGAAGCCTCGATCAACGGCGCTATCGACAACCTGCGCGGTTTGAAGGAGAACGTGATCGTGGGACGTCTGATTCCCGCGGGCACGGGCCTCGAGTACTACCGCAACGTGCAGCTCTCGCCTGAGCTTGAAGAAGCAGCGGCGAAGGTGCAACAGGAGGTCAGTGCTGAAATCGAAGCCGCAGAGCGCGAACTGGAGATGATGCGCCAGGAAGGCGAAGCGGAAGAGATGGCAGCCGAGTAGGACTGCGCGTCCAGCGAACTGCGTGCTTCGCACGCCAAACTACAAAGGCCCGGCGATTCGCCGGGCCTTTTCTTTTTCTAAAGCTGCTGGCCTAGTCCTTGCTGTATTGATTCCGTTCCTTTTCCTTGTGCCGTTCTACAGCCAGTTCGATTAGGCGCGTGATTAGGTCGCGGTACTTGAGGCCGGTGGCCTCCCATAGTTTGGGGTACATGCTGATTTGCGTGAAGCCGGGGAGCGTGTTGACCTCGTTGAGGTAGATGCGGCGCTTGCCGTCGGGCTCCATCAGGAAGTCCACGCGGGACAGGCCGGAGAGGTCGCAGGCTTTGAAGGCTTCTACGGCCATCGCGCGGATTTGTTTGGTTTCTGTGGCGGTTAGCTTTGCCGGGATTACTGGTACGGAGCCTTCGGAGAGGTACTTGGCTTCGTAGTCGTAGAATTCTTTGCCGGGAATGATCTCGCCGATGACGCTGGCCTTGGGATCGTCATTGCCGAGGACGGCGACTTCCAGCTCGCGGGCCTTTGCGCCTTTGCTGCCACTTACGCCGTGCTCGATGACGATTTTGCGGTCGAACTTGGCGGCTTCGGTGAGCGCGGGGCCTAGCTCTTTGCGGTTGTGCGCCTTGCTGATGCCGACGGAAGAGCCAAGGTTTGCGGGCTTTACGAAGACGGGATACTTGAGTGCGGCTTCAATTTTTGTGATGGCTTTGCGCGGAGAGCTCTCCCACTCGTGGCGAAGCAGTGTGACGTGTTTGACGATGGGTAGCTTCGCCTGCGCGAAGAGCTTCTTCATCACGTCCTTGTCCATACCTGCGGAGGAGCCGAGCACACCCGAGCCGACATAAGCAATTCCGGCCAGTTCAAAGAGGCCTTGAATGGTGCCGTCTTCGCCGAAGGTGCCGTGCAGAACGGGGAAGATGACGTCCAGCTTCTGGATCTTTGCTTCGGCAGGTGCGAGTGCTGCGGGTTCCGGCGCGAGCAGTGTTGGGATGCCTTGATTAAGCACCTTGGCGCTTGTTGTGGCAGGCAAATTCCCGGCGCTCAACTCGCTTGTTGCGTTGCTGCTGCCGAGCAGCAGGTTGTCGGCATCGCTTGCTGTTAGCCAGCGGCCATCCTTGGTGATGCCGATGGGCACTACATCAAATTTGCGGCGGTCAATTGCCTTGAGAATGGATGCTGCCGAGAGGAGCGAGACTTCGTGCTCTCCGCTTTTTCCGCCAAACACTACGCCAACCCGCAGTTTCTTTGCCATTCGATTCTTTACGTCCTTTATGCCGCGTTTGCGGCGGCAAGTCTCAGTGTAGAGCGCAGAGGATGGGTTTATGCGCGGAACAAGAGTGCGATATGCGCAGGGAGAATCAGTCTGGGAACCGTAGTTGCTGCCATGGTGTCTAACAAGAAGAGTGCTGCTGCGATATAAACTGTCCACTGTCATCTGTAACCTGTCTACTGTAAGGAGTTCTTCATGTCCCTGCTCGATGCGCCGGCGTATGACGAGGCTAAGGCTAAGCGAAATCAAGCGATTTTTATTTCGGCGATTGTGGCGGTGTTCTTGCTGCTCGTGCTTGGTTGGTTTGTTGCCGGGCGTCCGGTGGACTGGCCGTGGAACTGGCCGAATCATCTGATGGGGCGTTCGGCTGCGAATCATTTTCTGGATGCGGTGGAGAAGAACGACCTGGAGACGGCTTACGGCGTCTGGATTCATGACACGGACTGGAAGAACCATCTTGACCAGCACAAGACGTATCCGTTTTCGCGGTTCCAGGGAGACTGGAGTTCGACCAGCCCGGATAATGAGTACGGCGTGATCCAGTCGCACCGGATTGCGGCGGCGCGGATGTATGGGAACCAGTTGCTGATGGCGATTCTCGTCAACGGGCGGAAGAGCAAGGCGCTGAGCCTGGAATGGGACCCGCATGACCATACGCTGAGCTTTGCTCCGCCAGATGTGGAGATCAATCCGGAGTCGTACTCCGCGAATTGAGTTCCGTGTGTATGCGCACAGCGGGGTGCTTTCCCATTTCTTTTGTTTTGTTTGGGTTGCGTGTGATTGCACAGGGACTGTGGAGTTTCTTTATTCCGGAACTGTGCAAACGGCAGGGGGTAGGGTATGGGGTATAGGGGATTGTGCTTGCTGTTGACGGCATTGGGTTCTCCTTTCTTTGGAATGAGCGAGCTAGCAGCGCTTCGCGCTTAGCAAGTTAGCGGAAAAACAGAATGGCCCGATTCCTTGGGAATCGGGCCGTTCTTCTGCTTATTTTTAGTTTGGCATAAAGGGCCATAATTGAGCGCAAACTTGGCTGGGAATTTTGCTTAATGGAATCAATGAGTTAGGAAATACTTTCGGGTTTGGGGCTTGACATGAGATTTCCACAGGCTAAGGACGAAGGGCGAGGGACGAAGGACGAGAAAAGCAAAGACAAGAGCAACTGCAGATCCTTCGGCTTCGAGCAGGATGACGATACTCTTTTTGGGGTGTTTGAGATGTGGGGCGATTGGCGGTATGGGCATCTCCGGTCCCAAAATGCCAGGGATCGGGGGCACCCGGTGCCGGTGGGATATTGACCGGAAATATTTTCAGGATGGGGGGATAGAGTGTATTTCTTGAAGAGGAAATTACTTACCCCTCTTGGAGGCTATTGTTTTTATGTCCAGGTATCTTGTTTGTGCGGCTCTGCTGCTTGCGGCTCCTTTGGCCATTCATGCTCAAAATAAGGCGATTGATGCCAATCCGAAGATGCCGTTTTCGGAGGGAATTGTTGCGGGGAACACGCTTTATGTTGCCGGGCAGCAGGGGCCGGATGAGCATGGCAAGGTTGTCGGAACCAGCATTGAGTTCCAGACCGAGCATGCGATTGCTGCGGTGAGGCGCGTGGTGGAGAAGGCGGGCTTTAAGATGGCGGACCTTGCAAACGTTACCGTCTATGTGACCGACCTGCAGGACGTTCCCAAGATGAATGAGGTCTATATGCGGCTTATGCCGAATCCGAAACCGGCTCGCGCGACGGTGAAGGTTGCGGGGCTGATTGACGATGCCAAGATTGAGATTTCGGCTATTGCTGTGAAGCAGTAAAGACAGGGACTAGGGACGTAGGGACTTAGGGACCAGGAAAGGCAAAAGCATGCCTCGGGGCCTGAAGGCCCAACACACATTATCTGTAGGCCGGGGCTGAAGCCTCGCCCTACCTTTTGTGCATTCGCTTATGCGTCAGGGACATAATTGCGAGCAAAAGAATAAAGAGCCCGGTGATTGCCGGGCTCTCTCTTTGTTTCTGGTCTTAGGCTTGCAGTTCAGCCAGGGTCTTTTCGAGGCTGGCGGGGTCTTCTACGTTGAGGGCCTTTTGCTCGGGGGCAATTTGCTTCATCAGGCCCGTCAGGACTTTGCCGGGGCCGGACTCTACGAATACATTGGCGCCGGAGGATACGAGTGTCTGGATGCACTCCACCCAGCGGACCGCTCCGGTTACCTGCTGGATGAGGGCAGTGCGGGTTTCCTCTGCCGTCGTGACCAGCTTGCCCGATACGTTGGAGGCTACGGGGATTTTGGGGTCGCTCAGGGGGATGTTGCTGAGGACTTCTGCTACTGCATCTTGCGCGGGCTGCATGAGGGCGCAGTGGAAGGGTGCGCTGACGGGAAGCATGACGGCGCGGCGTGCGCCTTTAGCTTTGGCAATTTCCGCGGCTTTTTCTACGGCGGCTTTTGCACCGGAGATGACTGTTTGTGCCGGGGAGTTGAGGTTGGCGGCGGCTACGGGCTCGCCGGTTTCGGCGGCGGCTTCTGCACAGGCTTCCGCTACGATCTCGGGCGCAAGCTGGAGGATGGCGGCCATAGCTCCGACTCCGGCGGGGACGGCCTGCTGCATGGCGGCTCCGCGGGCTTTGACGGCGCGGACGGCGTCGGCGAAAGAGAGTGTCCCGGCGGCGACGTGGGCGGACCATTCCCCGAGGGAGTGGCCGGCAGCGAGTGCGGGCGTGATGCCGTTTTCGGTTAAGACACGCCATGCGGCAACCGAGACGGTCAGGATGGCGGGCTGGGTGTTTTCGGTCAGGCGCAGGTCTTCTTCCGGCCCTTCGTAGAAGAGCCTGGTGATGGGAAAGCTGAGAGCTTCATCGGCTTCTGCGAAGGTGGCCGCGGCGACGGGGAAGGCTTCTGCGAGGGCGCGGCCCATGCCTACGGTCTGCGAGCCCTGTCCGGGAAAGAGGAATGCTAGTTTCTTGCTCATGTTCTCTGGTGATTGTACTAAGACGGGCGACAAGACGCCGGGAAGGCTTAAGCCTGTCTTAATTCTCAATCGTTATTCTCGGGGCAGTCCCGGCTGATGCGGGAGTTTTATACGAAAACGAACCTCTGCAAGAAACGAGGGCCTATACATTGCAATTCAAATCTATTTTTTCTCTAGGCAGTGGATGGATTGGTGCGGCGGCGCTGATGATGGGCGCGGCTGGCGCGGCGGCGCAGGTGGGTGGGCCGGTTGTGGATTTTGATGCTCCAGTGCCGCAGCAGACGGGGAATGGCGCTGCGCCGCAGCAGACGAAGCGGATTCTGGGGATTATTCCGAACTTCAGGTCTGTGAGTGCGGACCAGAAGCTGCCTCCTCTGACGGTGAAACAGAAGTTCATGATGACGACGGAAGATTCGTTTGATTATTCGGCGGTGATTGTGCCGGCGGCGATTGCGGGGTTTGACCAAGCGCGGAATGCTACGCCGGAGTTTGGACAGGGCGCGCTGGGGTACGGGCGGTACTTCTGGCACTCAGCGCTGGACCAGACGACGGAGAACTACCTGGTTGGATTTATTTTTCCGGTGGTCACGCATGAGGACCCGCGCTACTACACGCTGGGGCATGGCGGGTTCTGGAAGCGGACAGGATATGCGATGAGCCGCGTGGTGGTGACGCGGAATGATGCGGGACACGAGGAGTTCAACATCTCCGAGGTTGTTGGCGCGGGCGCTTCGGCGGGGCTCTCGAATGCGTACTACCCGGGCCGCGAGCGGGGGATCGGGAATACCGTGCAGCAGTGGAGTGTTGGCGTGGGCGTGGATGCGCTTGAGTTTGCGGTGAAAGAGTTCTGGCCGGATGTGAATCGGAAGCTGTTCCACAGTGGTCAGTGAAGAGTGAGCAGGAGTAGAGATAAAGGGCGAAAAGCTCTAAAGAATTTTATGGATATGCCATATCTGATTCTTCTTGCACATCTCAGTTCTGGGGATGCGGTGGTTTTGGCGGCGATAGACTGATTCCAAGTGCCGATGGGTAAGCGGAATTTTTCTATGCGAAAAGAAGAAGCAGTTCGCCATGTCGCGTTTGTTTTGCGGTGCTCAGCGGCGGCTACGGGCGGTTATCTGCTTGCGGATTTTGTGCGTTTGCCTCATCCGGTGTGGGCGGCGATGTCGGGAATTATCGTCAGCCAGGAAAGTTTGACGCAGACGCATAATGCGACCGTGGGGCGGCTGTTTGGCACGGTGGTGGGCGTGGCGATTGCTGTTTCCGTGGGCAAGGCGTTGACGCCGCTGCATGCGGGCGTGGCTGTGCAGATGGCGGTGGCTGTGGCGCTGGCTGCGGTGGTGGCGCGGAAGTATCCGGTGCTGCGGGTCTGCATGTGGACCTGCCCGATTGTCTTTCTTACCTCTGACAAGCAGACGCCGCTGTTGATGGTGGGGTTTTATCGCGGGGCTGAGGTGCTGCTCGGTGGTTTGCTGGGTGCGCTGCTGCACTGGGTTTCTGAGACGCTGATTGGCTGGATTGAGCGAGGTTTGGCGGATGAGGCGAAGCCGGTGGAGGAGTTGAACCTGGAAGACTGAAAAAGGCAGGGGACGGGGTGCAGGGTACAGGAAATGCAAAAGCAGGTCCTTCGCACTAAGCGAGTTGGACCTGCTTTTGTTTTTGCCGTTGTTTTTACTGTCCCCTGCTTTTTAGTTCCAGCGGGAACGGTCGTCGTGGTCTTCGTCGTCGATTTGGCGGCCGCGGCTGTCGAGGCGCACGGTGCGGCCTTGCTTCTTCATGTAGACCTCGAACTTGCGGCCGGCGCGGCGGCGCTTCCAGCGGTAGTAGCCGTTGCGCAGGGCGTACCAGCGCTCGCTCAGGTAGTAGCCGGGGCCTTTGCCGGAGCTGCTGCCATAGCTGGATGCGCGGCCTGCGGGGGCGAGGCGCAGGTAGAGCAGCGCCGCGAGGGCTCCGCCGATTTGCGCGAAGGCGGCGAGGCGGCTTTCGCCGAAGAGCATGGCGAAGGCGATGAGCGCGTAAATGATGGCGAGGTAGCGCGCCTTGATGGAGATGACGAAGAACATTAGGAACTCGACGTCACCGAAGAGGACGCCAATGGCGATGAGCATGCCGAAGATGGCGCCCATGCAGCCGTAGAGGGGCAGGATCTCGCCGAGTGGCCAGGTGAATTTATCTGCGAGGAAGACGAGCAGGATGGCTGCGGCGGCGGTGCCGAGGGTGCTGGCGATGTACAGGCCAGTGACGAAGCTGGGGCCGCGGTAGCCCTCAAGGAAGCTGGCGAGGAACCAGAGCGAGAGCAACTCGAAGAGGGTTCCGAGCAGCGAGGGGTGAATAAGTGAGTACGTCAGCGGCTGCCAGACGGCTCCGTGGAGCACGTCGCCCGGCGTGAGGGCGAACATGGAGAAGATGCCGAGGCCGAGGTGCGCGAGATAGAGAATCTGCAGCGCGAAGAACGCAATGAGATTGATAACGACAAGGCGGCGTGTTGCTCCGCGAAAGTCCGGGAAGGCGAGAGGGAGTTGGCTCATGCGGGCCATGGATTCAGGGTATATCGACAGGCTGGGAGCAGGGAATAGGGAGCAGGGAGATTGGGACTGAAACCGACGGGCGTTTCTGCCGTCTGAGGAATAGGGCGCAATGTGCGGCGGCGGTGGTGCAGTAAGGGGAAATGAGAGAATTTTGATGGTTGTTGTACTTGACCTGAGCTGGTCATCCGTCTAAAACTAGCGAAGCGAAGGGGCTGTTTTTCGGTGTTTTGGGGGAGGCCCGGAACTCGAATAACATAGTAAGAGACAGCCTGCAGAGCAGAATCGCCGACGTAGAGTACGGTGATGGAATTTTAAAAGAGGGAAAGGGGAAGTGGCTGCCATGATCAGCTGCCCTGAGTGCGAAAACGAACTGGACATCGAGCTCGACGAGATTGAAGAGGGCGATGTGGTGACGTGCAACGAATGTGGCACGGAGTTTGAGGTAGTGGGGACCGATCCGGTGGAGTTGGCTCGTTCAGACGACGAGTATGACGAGGACGAGGACGACTACTACGACGATGAGGAAGAAGAAGAGGACGAGGAAGAATGAAGCGGAGCTTGAAGGTAGCAGCCGGCGTGGTGTTTGCGGCGTTGGCGCTTGGGGTGGTTCCGGGGAATCCTGGCGGCGGAAGTGCGACCGCGTATGCACAGAACTTTGGCCAGCGCGTGGTGATTGGCGTGGTGGAGAGCGGTGATTCTCCACTGGGCGGGGCTACTGTTTTTCTGCGCAACATGAAGTCGAAGGCTATCCGCAGCTTTACTACACCGGCGGATGGACGCTTCCGGTTTACGCAGGTGAACATGTCGGAAGACTTTGAGCTGTGGGCTGAGAAGGAAGGCAAGAAGAGCGCCGTGAAGACCATCAGCTCATGGGATACGCGTAAGGAAGTGGCTTCGGAGTTGAAGCTGAAATAGGTTTTTTGCTGGATGAAGAAAGGGCCGGAACAAAGTTCCGGCCCTTTCTGTTTTTGAGTTGGAATCAGGCGTCGAGCTTTTTGGTTACCAACTCGTTGAGCAGGGCGGGGTTGGCCTGGCCTTTGGATGCCTTCATGACCTGGCCTACGAAGAAGCCTGCGACGGTCTTCTTTCCGCCTTTGTACTGCTCCACCTGCTTGGGGTTGGCGGCGATTACCTCGTCGATGAGCTTTTCGATGGCCGCGGTGTCGGTGATTTGCTGCGGCTTTTCGCGCTCGTAGACAACGGGGAAGTCTTCCGACTTTTCAAAAGCGGTGTCGAGCAGTTGCTTGAGCTGCTTGGAGCTGATTTTGCCTTCGTCCAGCAGGTCGGCGGCGAGCACAATGCCCTGCATGGAGACGGGCGACTTGTCCTGCTCGATGCCCAGCGCCTTGAGACGGCCTCCCACTTCGCTGAGCAGCACGTTGGCTACGCGGCGGGCGTTTTTGGCGGTCTTGGCGGCGGCTTCAAACTGGTCGGCGAACTCGCGTGTGGCAGTGAGCGTACGGGCGTCCTGCTCGCTGAGGTCGTACTCGGAGATCATGCGGGCGCGGCGGGCTTCGGGAAGCTCGGGAAGCTCGCGTTCGCGGGCCAGAATCCAGTCGGGCGTCAGCACGAGCGGCGGAAGGTCCGGCTCGGGGAAGTAGCGGTAGTCGTGCGCCTGCTCCTTGGAACGCATGGAGTAGGTGCGGCCTTCGTTGGAGTTCCAGAGGCGGGTTTCCTGCACGACGCGGCCACCGGATTCGATGAGTTCAATCTGGCGCTCGATTTCATATTCGAGGGCGGAGCGGATGAAGCGGAAGCTGTTGACGTTTTTCACTTCGGCTTTCGTTCCGAATTTTTCCTGACCCCTTGGACGGACGCTTACGTTGGCGTCGCAGCGGAGCGAGCCTTCTTCCATGTTGACGTCGGAGACGCCGGTGAAGAGGAGGATTTCGCGCAGGCGGGTGAGGTACTCGAAGGCCTCGTCGGGCGTGCGGATGTCGGGCTCGGAGACGATCTCGATGAGCGGCGTGCCGCAGCGGTTCAGGTCGAGATAGGTGCGCGAGTTGGAGTCGGCGAATCCGTCGTGGATGCTCTTGCCGGCGTCTTCTTCCATGTGCAGGCGTGTGATGCCGATGCGCTTGATGCTGCCGTCTGCCGTGGGGACTTCGATCCAGCCGTGCTCGGCGAGCGGCTTGTCGAACTGCGAGATCTGGTAGCCCTTCGGCAGGTCGGGGTAGAAGTAGTTTTTGCGCGCGAAGATGGAGCGCGGGTTGACCGTGCAGTGGATGGCGAGCGAGGCCTGGGTGGCGAACTCGACGGCCTTCTCGTTGAGCACGGGGAGCGCGCCGGGCAGGCCCAGGCAGACGGGGCAGATGTTGGTGTTGGGCTCCGCGCCGAACTTGTTGGCGCAACTGCAGAAGGCCTTGGTGGCGGTGAGCAGTTGCACGTGGACTTCGAGGCCGATGACGGGCTCGTATTTGGCTAGGATTTCAGGTGAAAGACCTGCGACGGGCATGAGTTGATTTTATCGCGGAGATGCGAGCTTTCGCGGTTTTCGGTAGTGGGTCTGATTGAATCTCAGGGGGTAGATCAGTAACTTCCGACTTACCTGTCATCCACCGGAGCCAACCTGAGCAAGCCAGTTGAAACCCAAAAGTTTATATTGAATAGTAAGCCAATTAAATACTGTTGGGCTCGTGCCCTCAACGGAGCGACAAACCGCCATGCAGTTGCTCGGACTCAACGAAGATTTTGGTGGTAGCCTGCCAGGGAGCCGGTTTCCCGAGCGCGCCAATGTGTACTTCTGCGACAAATGCGGCTCAGATATTACTGAGCATTTCCGCATAAGTCGTGGCCATGGAAGCCCGCCTCTCGGCCCCCCGATCTTCTACTGTAAATGTGGTGAAAGGTATCTTTCGGGAACCCGCGAGTGGGACGATCTAGGATCAAATGAAAAGCGCAGATCACTCGGTCTTATGAGAATCACAGCGCTTTTTTGCCTCCCGTTCGCCGTCTCACTAACCACAGCCGCCTTGGGGATTTACGAGCACAACGGGGCGCTAACGATTGCTGGCACAATCCTGACAGTACTTACGGCTCCATTCTCAGTTATGTTGGTACCAGGCTTCCTTGAAGTTCGAGACATAGTTGCCTCGATCTACAGAACCAGAATCTCGAACAGACTGCCGAAATGACCCACATCGCCACAGGATAGGCTATTTCGCCAATGGAACGGACACCTTCTTCGAGTTCCGTCTGGATTGTCGCCTACTCGGAAATTGGCACGTTCTTTCAACACTAATTCGATCTGTCTATGGATTCAAACTGACCCGCTGCGTGGTTTCCCACCCTTGCGCCGGAAAGAAGGCGCAAGGATGGGGCACGGGGCGTTTGTGGGGGGGGACTGGCGAAAGACAACCGCAGGTCCTTCGACTCACCACCCCGAGCTGAAAAACGCTCGGGGCCCCTTTCGCTCAGGATGACATGGCTTAATTTTGTGGGAGAACGAAAAGTAGGGTACGGGCTGCTGTGGTATCCCAGGTCTCCAAAATCAGGAGACCTGGGGCACCCAGTTTGGTGGAAGAGCGGAAAAATTACTGCTTGGTGTCGATGGGGTGCATGGTTTTTTCGAAGAACTCGTTTTGCAGCTTGAGGCTTGTTTCGTCGGACTTGATTGCCTTGATGGCATCGGCAATCATCTGGGACCAGTATTGCTGGCCGGCTGCGCCGTATTCCTTGGTTCCTGCGGAGCCGTCGCCGGCGTAGTGGTCAGGATATTTGGCGTACCACCAGATGCCGGTGTAGACGGTGTCGGGCAGGTTCTTCAGGTGATCCTGGCTGACGCCTGACTCGTCGTTGGCTTGATCCATGTGGACGAGGTCGGGGCGGGCGACGAGCATGGCGGAGGTTTCGGTTTCGCCGGCGTGCTGGTCGTCCGCGGGGTTGGATTTGTGCTTGGGGCCGTAGGGAGCCTGGCGGTGCGGAATGCCGAAGACGTAGACGACGTAATCATGCTGCGTGGCGAGCTGCGACTGCGCGAAGAGCGGAAGCAGGGACTCATTGCCGCCGTGGCCGTTGACGATGAGGATTTTCTTGCAGCCGTTGCGGGACATTTCGCTTACCGTCTCCTGCAGCAGTGTGAGCTGCGTGGAGAGCGAGTAGGCGATGGTGCCGGGCTCCTGGCGGGCTTCAAAGATCTGGCCGAAATAGTACTCGGGGAAGACTACGGCGTACTCCTGCTTGGTGGCGTTGAGGACGGCGAAGCGGACGTCGAGAAGGTCGGTGCCGATGGGCAGGTGCGGGCCGTGTTTTTCAAGAATGCCGAAGGGCAGGACGCAGGTGTTTTGCGACTGGTGGATAGCCTTGATGAAGTCGGAGGCGGTTAGCTCTTCCCAGTGCGTGGAGAGGGTTTGTGCGTGGGTGGTGAGAGCGGCAAGGGCAAGAGAGAAAAGGACACAACAGCGGCGAAGCATGGGCATACCTCCGGTTGTAACGTTTGAATAAGCATACCGCAGGGATTGCGTTCGGTTGCGTCTTGTTGGATTGGATTGTGTGGGAAGAACTTGATGCGGGAGATCCGGCGGTATGGGTACCCCACCCTTCGAACACACAATGCTCGAAGGATGAGGCACGGGGTTTTGTGGTGTTACTTCGACGGGGTGGGGTCGGGGGCGGTGAAGGGCGAGCAGCAGGGCTTTTGTGTGGCGCTCCAGTTCATTAGCTCGGCGCGGATGCCGTCGGGGTCGTACATGTTGAACTGGCCTTTGCCGTCTTTGCCGATTTGCGTGTGGCCGTCGTTGCGTACGCCTTCCAGCCGGCCACCGCTTTTGAGCGTGGCGAAGGCGGTGTCTACGGAATCTTCTCCGATGGAGAAGTGGTCGAGCACGCCGAGTTGGCGCTGCGAGATGTTGGCGGGGATGCCCGAACCGGATGGGCCGCTGGTGAGCATGTATTCCAGCCAGTCGTGCGCGTCGGGCGTTTGCTGGCTTACCCAGTCGATTTTTTCGGGGTTCATGCCGCCGAACCAGTAGGGCTTGAAGTCGAGGATGGCGCGGTAGAAGGTATCTTCTTTGGCGCGGTCGCGGACGAGAAAGCCGACGTGGATGATGTGGTGTCCGATGGCGTTGGGCGCTTCGACTTTGAGCTTGGGATTCGGCTGGACGAACTCGATTTTGTTGCCTTCGGGGTCGAGGACGGCGAAGTAGCGGCTGCCGTCTGTGCCTTTGGAAACGGTGGCGGGCACCTGCCAGCCTTTGGCGGCGAGATATTTGCGGAGGCCTTCGGCGGACTCGGTGTTGAAGGCGGCGTGGTCAAGGCGGTTGGGACCTGCGTTGGCGGGCAACGGGAGCACTTCAATGTATTGCGTGGAGCTGAGTGCGTATTTCACGCCTTGCGGGTTTTCTGTGTCGGGCATTTTTACCGCGCCGATGGCGAAAGTATAGTAACGCTCGGTGGCGGCGGGGTCGGAAGTATAAACGGCGAGGTGCGAGATGCCGGTGATTTTGGGGCGTTGCTGGGCGGTAAGCGTGGCGGCGGAGGCGAGAAGCAAAGCGGCGGATGCGAAAAACCTGGAGCGCATAGGTACCTCGATATTTGCGAACCGGAACACGATAAATGGATTTATCAGGCGGTGCAACGGCGGAGTGTGCTCTAAGACAGTGGTCAGGGATCAGTGGTCAGTTTTCAGTTTTTAGATAAAGCGCAAAAGCTATAAAGGGCAAAGGCTGTATGGGAACCAAAAAATTATAGATATCCCACCCATGCGGCAAACAACGCCGCATGGGTGGGGCACCCACAGTATTTTGTGTCCTGTCTCTGAGCTTTATGGGGTTCTCAGGCGCGAGGACTTACAATTCGCTCATGTTTTTTAAGCGTGTTTCTATTGTTCTTGCTGCCTTGACTTATGCTCTGCCTGCTTTGGGGCAGGGTGGGATTGTTGCCGCCAGTGTGGCAGACCGTGCGGAGGCGAAGGCGATTTTCAAGGAGTTGATTGAGATCAACACTACCGATACGCCGAAGGGTAGCGTGACGGTGGCGACGACGGCGATGGAGAAGCGCTTTCTGGATGCGGGGTTTGCGCGCGAGGATGTGAAGCTGTTGGGGCCTGCGCCGCACAAGATGAATCTGGTAGTGCGCTATCGCGCTGCGGGTACGCCGGATGCGAAGCCGGTGGTGTTTCTTTGCCACGTTGACGTGGTGGAGGCGCTGCTTTCGGATTGGCATACGAATCCGTTTGAGTTTGTGGAGAAGGACGGCTACTACTATGGGCGCGGCACGCAGGATATGAAGGATGGCGACGCGGCGCTGGTGGCGACGTTTTTGCGGTTGCATCGCGAGGGGTACAAGCCGAAGCGGGATTTGATTTTGGCGCTGACTGCAGATGAGGAAGGCGGCAAGTTTAATGGCGCTTCGTGGCTGGTGAATGAGCATCGCGAGCTGGTGGATGCGGCGTATGTCATCAATCCTGATTCGGGTGGCGTGGAACTGGATCACGGCAAACCTACGGTGGCGGCTGTTGAGGCGACGGAGAAGGTGTATGCCGACTACCAGGTGACGGCGACGAATCCCGGAGGGCATAGCTCGTTGCCGCGGCCTGACAACGCGATTTATGAGTTGATGGCGGCGTTGAACAAGCTGGCTGCGTATAGTTTTCCGTTTGAGCTGAATGATGTGACGCGCACGTACTTTGCGAATCTTGCGAAGGCGGAGCCGGAGACGACTGCGAAGGATATTCACGCGATTCTGGCGACTCCGCCGGATATGGAAGCCGCGGCGCAGCTGAGCAAAGAGCCTAGCTTTAATTCCACTTTTCGCACGACGTGCGTGGCAACGCGGCTGAGCGGCGGACATGCGAACAATGCGCTACCGCAGACGGCTCAGGCGAATGTGAACTGCCGCATCTTTCCGGGGCACTCGCCGGAGGAGATTCGGCAGCAGTTGATTACGCTGTTTGGCGACTGGAAGCTGGTGGTGAAGTATGTTTCGGACGCGGGAGGCGTATTTGACAAGGCTCCGGAGCGTAAGGCGATTGTGCCACCGCCGCCGATTCCGGAGGTCTTTGGACCGTTGACGCGGTTAACGCAAGCCATCTGGCCGGGCGTGCAGGTTACGCCGATTATGGAAGACGGCGCGAGTGACTCGATTTATTTCGCACAGGCGGGGATTCCCTGTTATGGCTACTCGGCGGTGGCGCTGGAGCGCGATGACGTGCGGGCGCACGGGCAGGACGAGCGGCTGCCTGTCGAGTCATACTGGAAGTCACTGGACTTTTTCTATTCGTTTGCAAAGGAATTGGGCTCGAAGTAGGTATGACAGGGAAGTTGGAACTGATTGTTGGCACGATGCGGTCGAATAAAACCGCGGAACTGCTGCGGCGTGTGGAGATTCGCAGGCAGTATGCGAAGCAGCATGTGATGGTGCTGAAGCCTAGCTCGGACACCAAGGCCGCCGCGGGCGTGGTGGAGAGCCGCAATATGAATGGCTGCTCGCGTATGGAAGCGGCGGAGTTTCCGGCATTGGATCCCTGGGCGGTGCTGGAAATCATCAAGGAAAACGAGAGCAGGATTGGCCAGCGCGTGGATTGCATTGCGATTGACGAGGGGCAGTTTGTTGCAGACCTGTTTTTGTTTACCAAGCGGCTGCTGGAAAAGGGCTACGACGTGATGGTGTCGGGGCTGGAGCTGGATTTTCGCGGGCTTCCGTTTGGCGAGATGCTGGCGTTGTCATGGCTGGTGCGCACCTCGGCGGGCAACATTACCGAGATGGTGGCGTATTGCCATTGCGGACAGAAGGCGCTGTATCCGCAGCGGCTGATTGATGGCAAGCCCGCGCATTATGACAGCCCGGTGATACTGGCCGGGGACGGCTACGAGCCGCGCTGCGAGGAGCACTTTGTGCTGCCGGGTCGGCCGCATTAGTTCCGATTGCGAATTGCCCGGCGCTATTTTGGCGGCTGGCTGGGGAGCCAGTAGGGCTCAGCGGAGTTGATGTAATGGACGGGAATCTCCGGGAAGAGATTGTGGAGCCAGCCTGCGGCGGTGTTCATGCCGTCGGTTTCTGACGTGCTGTGGCCAAGCAGGACGAGCGCCTTGGGACGGTGCTGCGCTACGGCGTCCTGCGTGTACATGACGGCTTCCCATTCGGCTGATTCGCCTGCGACCAGCGCCTGTATATCGTCGCGCTCAAGGATTTTGATGTGCGCTTCTTCACCAGAAGCCCCCGGCGCATAACCCACGCCGGTCACGTGCAGGTTAGGGTCGCCGATTACACGAACGATGCGTGCGTGTAGTTTCCTTTGCAGGTCCAGTGCAAGCTGGCGCAATGTGGTGGACGGCAGGGTGAAGAGGAACGGATTGTCCGTGCGCTCATACTGCTTCCATCCGGCGGCAGCCACAAAGCCTTCCAGAATGCCATCCGGCTTGCGAAGGTGCCACTGGTCGTGAAAACGCCAAACCACCAGATGGTGGTCCTGGATATAACGAAGCTTCTCCTGGTAAACGGGATCATTCACAAAGAGCGTGTCTGCGTCGCGATGGTTATAAAAGGTTGGTTCGTGGGAGACGATCAGGTTTGCATGCAGCGCGACGGCCTGGCGCAGCACGTCCATTGAGTCCGTGAAGCAGGTCACGATTCCGGTGACGGGCGTGGATGGGTCGCCAGCCTTGATGGTGTCCAGCGTACCGGAGGGAGGCTTTTGCGGAATGGCCTGCTGGATGCGCGCGATGGCATCGGCGGCGGTTAGGCTCTGTTGCTGAGCGCACAGGGGCGCAGCGGCGAGCAGAAGAGCCATGAAAGCGCTTGGAATTCGCATGCACCACAGCATATCTCATGTGCTGGCTGGCGCTCGGATGAGCAGGCATGAGCTGTAACACAGCGCTGATAAACTGGAAAAAGCATGATTCTCCCCTTCGTCCGTGAGATCTTTGCGGACCTGGAGCACTCGTCCGCGTTTGAGCGCGTGCAGAGGCACTTGAGCCTTGGCGCGGGGCGTCGGCGTGTGTCTGGACTGACCACGACGGCGCGGGCGCTGTACATTCCGCTGATGACGAAAGCTGCCGGGCGTCCAGCGATTGTGCTTGTCCCTGACAATAAGGCTGCCGAGGCTCTGGAGCCGCTGTTGAAGGCCGCCTGCGAGCTGACTGGCGCGATTGACCCGAAGCGCGTGGTGCGGCTGCCTGCGCATGATGTGCTGCCGTTTGAGAATCTTTCACCGCATCCCGATGTGCAGGAGCAGCGTGCGAGCGCGTTGTGGAAGCTGGCTACGGGCGCGGTTTCAATTTTGATTGCTCCGGTGGAGGCTGCGGCGCTTCGGCTCTTTCAGAGTGACTACTACGCGAGTCTTGCGCTGACGCTGCGGCGTGGCGAAGAGATTGATATTGAGCTGCTGACGGCGCACCTGGCCAGTGTAGGTTACACGCAGATGGATCTGGTTGAGATGCCGGGGCAGTTTACGCGTCGCGGCGGAATTCTGGATGTCTATGGGCCGGAGATGGACCGGCCTGTTCGCTTTGATTTCTTCGGCGATGAGATTGAGACGATTCGCAAGTTCGATCCTGAGACGCAGCGGTCGCAGACAGGGATGGATGAAGCGCTATTGCTGCCTTTGACGGAGACTCCGGTGACGGAGCGGTTGCTGGCCTCGATTCATGCGCGGCTGAGCAAGCAGCGTGTAGCGGTGGATGGTGATGAGGGCAGCGAGGAGTTTGCGATTGAGGCTGCGGCTGCTGGTGGTGTAAGCATCTTTCCGGGGTGGGAGCTATTTGCTCCGGTTGCGGGTGCGGAGATTAACCTGCTCAAGCTGGCGCAGCGCGCGGTGCTGTTTGTGGATGAGCCGGGCATGATGCGCAACCAGATTGACCGCTGGTGGGAAAAAGTTGAGCAGCGGCATGAGCGCTCTGGCATTGGCAATCTCATTCGTCCGGAAGATATCTTCATGCGCCCCGAGATTTTGCAGGGGCTGATTGAATCGCACTTCGGGTTGGACCTTGACCAGCTTGGCGCGGTGGACGTGATTGAGGAAGACACTACGCTCGGCGAGATCGAGATGAACTCGCGGCCCACGCTGCGTTTTCATGGCTCCATTCCTGCATTGACGGAGCAGTTGCGCAAGCTGATGGAAGTGCCGACGCGTGTGGTTATCGCTGCTGCGCACCAGGGCGATGTGGAGCGCATGGCAACGGTGCTGCGCGAGTACCAGATTCCTTATCGCCTGGGCAGCCGTTTGGTGCATGGCGGCGAGACGGTGCTGGAAGAAGCAAGTTATCTGAATGATGACTTGCATGTGCCGGTGATTGTGCGCTCGCCGATAGCATCGGGCGTGAGCTTGCCGAATGCGAATCTTGTGCTCTTTGGTGCGAATGATTTGTCTGACGAAGCCGATGTGACGGCGCGGCGTGTTGAGCCAAAAAAATCGAAGACGGCTGCGTTTGTTTCGGATTTCCGTGACCTTACCGTTGGCGATTATGTTGTGCATGTGGAGCACGGCATTGCGCAATACCAGGGGCTTAGGGAGATTGTGCAGGATGGTCTCGCAATCGAGTTTATGATCCTGGAGTTTGCCGAGGGCGCAAAGCTTTATGTGCCGTTGACGCGGCTCGACTTGATTCAGAAGTACCGCTCGACGGATGCGGGGCCCGCGCCGGAGTTGAATAAGCTTGGCTCGCAGCAGTGGGCCAAGACAAAGGCGCGTGTGCGCAAGGCCATGGAGGATATGGCCGATGAGCTGTTGAAGCTGTATGCGGAACGGCATAATGCGAAGGGTGTGGCGTTTTCTCCGGATAATGAGTTTCAGAAAGAGTTTGAAGACGCCTTCGATTACACCGAGACGGACGATCAGCTTACAGCGATCTCGGCGATCAAAACAGATATGGAGTCCACCACGCCGATGGACCGGCTGCTCTGCGGCGATGTTGGCTATGGCAAGACGGAAGTAGCCATGCGTGCAGCCTTCAAGGCGGTGCAGGATGGTAAGCAGGTGGCTGTTCTTACGCCGACTACGGTGTTGAGCTTCCAGCATTTTGAGACATTCAAGAAGCGCTTCTCGCAGTTCCCCATCAAGATTGAAATGATCTCGCGCTTTCGTACGGCGAAGGAGCAGAAGCAGATTGTCGAACAGGTGGCGATGGGCAAGGTGGACATTCTCATCGGTACGCATCGCTTGCTCTCGAAGGATTTGAAGTTTCAGGACCTCGGACTGCTGATTGTGGATGAGGAACAGCGCTTTGGTGTGCGGCACAAGGAGCGGTTGAAGCAGATGCGCAAGGAGATTGATGTGCTGGCGATGAGTGCCACGCCGATTCCGCGTACGCTGCATATGTCGCTTGTTGGCTTGCGCGACATGAGCGTGATTGAAACGCCGCCGAAAGACCGCATGGCGATTCAGACGGTGGTTGCGAAGTTTGATGAGAAGCTTGTTCGCTCGGCGGTTGAGCTGGAGATGGAGCGCGGCGGGCAGGTTTACTTTGTGCACAATCGCGTGGAGACGATTTACGAGATTGCGGCGCGCATTCAGGAGCTTGTTCCGGCGGCGCGTGTGGTTGTTGGTCATGGGCAGATGAGTGAAGGCGAGTTGGAGCGCGTGATGCTGGCCTTTATGCACCATGAGTACGATGTGCTGGTGGCAACGACAATTATTGAAAATGGTCTCGATATTCCGCTGGCGAATACGATCCTGATTAACCGCGCGGATTCACATGGATTGAGTGCGCTGTATCAGTTGCGTGGCCGCGTGGGGCGCTCGAATCGCCGTGCTTATGCGTATCTGCTTATTCCGAATGAAAAGGGGCTGAGCGATATTGCGCGGCGCAGGCTTGCGGCGTTGAAGGAGTTCAGCGACTTGGGCGCGGGCTTTAAGATTGCTGCGCTTGATTTGGAACTGCGTGGTGCGGGCAATATGCTTGGCGGCGAGCAGAGCGGGCACATCGAGTCGGTTGGTTTTGAGCTTTATACGTCGATGCTTGAGCAGGCAGTCAAGGAGATGAAGGGCGAGAGCACGGAAGAGAAGCCGACTACGCAGCTTAATCTTGGCATTGCGCTGCGCATTGATGAAAGCTATGTGGGTGAGGAGAATCAACGGCTGCGGCTCTACAAGAAGATTGCCGGTGCGCAGAGTGATTCTGAAATTACGGAGCTGCGCGCAGAGATGGAAGACCGTTACGGGCCGCTGCCGGATGCGGCGGTGTATCTGCTGGAAGCGGCTTCGCTGCGGCTTGAATGCGAGCGCATTGGCGTGGCGCAGATTGATCGCAAGCGTGCCGAGTTGCAGATTCGCTTTACGGAGAAGGCCGCGTCAGGAAATGCTGCCATCGATCCGCAGAGCCTGATGCGGCTGGTGGCGAAGAACGCCAAGAAGGGCGCGCAGTTTACGCCGCAGGGTGTGTTGAAGTTTCCGCTTGTGGCTGCAAGGCCAGACGAGATTTTGTTGGAGATTCGAGATTTGCTGGGCCGCTTGACGCAGCAGCCGGTTCACGCATAAAAGAAACGGGGAAAGCATGAAGAAATCTTTGCGAAGCGTTGCTGTTGGAGTGTGCATGACGAGTGCGATTGTGGCATCCGCCGCTGCGGAGACAGCGCAGCAGAAGTTTCAGAAGCTGTCGGATGAGTACTTTGACAAGGTGTATTTCCCGTATGGGCCGACGGGTGCGACGCTCTCCGGCTATCACCAGTACGATACGCAGCTTGAAGACTTTTCGCGGAAGACGATTGATGCGCAGGTAGCCGCGCTTAAGGAGTATGAGGCGCGTGTTGCGGCGTTTCCCGCGGCTGGATTGGACCAGGCTACGCGCGGCGACCGCGATCTGGTGCTTGGCTCGATTCGCTCGCAGTTGCTCTCGCTTGAAACGATTCGCGGATGGGAGAAGAATCCTGATTCGTATTCCGGCGCGATTTCCAACACTGTCTTTTCTTTGATGGAGCGCAAATTTGCTTCGCCGGATGAGCGGCTGCGCTCTGTGATTGCACGTGAAAAGCTGGCGCTGTCGCGTTTGGATGAAGCGCGAGCCAACCTTAAGAACCCGCCGCGCATTTATACAGAGATTGCGATTGAGCAGTTGCCGGGGATTGTCAGCTTCTTTCAGAATGACGTGCCTTCGGCCTTTGCTGATGCGAAAGATGAGGCGGTGAAAGCGGAGTTTGCAAAGACGAACGGCGCGGTGATTGCGGCGCTCAACGGCTACCTCGATTGGCTGAAGACCGATCTGCTGCCGCGCTCGCATGGCGACTTCCGCATTGGCGCGGAGGCGTTTACAAAGAAGCTTGCGTATGACGAGATGGTGGATATTCCGCTCGATAAGCTGGTCGAAATTGACCGCGCAAACATGAAGGAGAATCAGCAGCGCTTTAATGAGATTGCGAAGGAGCTGGAGCCGTCGAAGGACCCGCGCGAGGTGCTGGAGGAGCTTGGCTCAAATCATCCCGCGCCGGATAAGCTGCTGGATGCCTTTCGCGCAACGTTTGACAGCTTGATTGCGTTTATCCGCTCGCATCACATTGCGACGATTCCTTCTGACATTCGCCCGATTGTGGAAGAGACGCCGCCGTTTATGCGTGCTACCACTTTTGCAAGTATGGATACGCCGGGGCCGTTTGAGAAGAAGGCAACGGAGGCTTATTTTAACGTGACTCTGCCGGACCCGAAGATGACGCCGGAGCAGGTGGAGAGCTTTATGCACGCGTTCAATATTGGCACGGTGATTTCGACGGCTGTACATGAGGCGTATCCGGGGCATTATGTGCAGTTCCTGTGGGTGCCGAGCGCTCCGAGCCGCGTGCGCAAGCTGCTTGGCGCAAGCAGTAATGCAGAAGGCTGGGCGCACTATTGCGAGCAGATGATGCTGGATGAGGGATATGGCCAGCCGGGTGCAGGTGCGAAGGATGAGCGTGAGGCAAAGTTCCTACGTCTTGGACAACTGCAGGATGCGCTGTTGCGCAATGCGCGCTTTATTGTGGGCATTGAGATGCACACGGGCAAGATGAGCTTTGATGATGCCGTGGAGTTCTTCCAGAAGGAAGGCTATCAGTCGAAGGAGACGGCGATTGTAGAGACGAAGCGCGGTACGAGCGACCCGACGTATCTCTATTACACGCTGGGCAAGCTTGAGATTCTCAAACTGCGTGAAGACCTGAGGAAAAAACAGGGCGCAGCGTTTTCACTCGAACAGTTTCACAATGATTTTCTGAAGCAGGGTTTTCCGCCGGTAAAGATTGTGCGAGAAGCATTACTAGGAGATGAATCGCCGGTTTTGTAAAGCATAGGCGCATTACGCTTTCGCTGTTTTCTGCATCCAACTCTGAAACGAGGACTGAACGCATGAGCAAACGAGTTCGTACGGCAGTATTTCCTGCAGGTGGTCTCGGCACGCGGTTTTTGCCGGCGACGAAGGTAGTTCCGAAAGAAATGCTGGCGCTGGTGGATAAGCCGATTATTCAGTACGGCGTGGAAGAGGCGCTGGCCGCGGGGATTGAGCACATCATCTTCATCACGGGGCGCGGTAAGGGCGCGATGGAAGACCACTTCGACATCAGCTATGAGTTGGATGCGACGCTGGAGAAGAAGGGCAAGAAGGAGCTGCTTGAGCTTTCGCGCAAGATTTCTTCATTGGCTCGCATCAGCTACGTGCGGCAGAAGGAGCCGCTTGGGTTGGGTCATGCTGTTCTGTGTGCCAAGCATCTTGTGGGTGATGAGCCGTTTGCGGTGTTGTTGCCGGACGATGTGCTCGACGCCAATCCGCCGTGCATTAAGCAGTTGATGGATGTGTATGAAGAGCGCGGTGGTTCGGTACTGGCCACGATGACGATTGATGGGCCGGGCATCTCTGCGTATGGAGTGCTGGCTGGTTCGCAGGATGCGGCGAATCCGCGCATTTACAACTGCACGGGCATGGTGGAGAAGCCGAAGTTTGAAGAGGCTCCGTCGAAGCAGGCGATTATCGGGCGATATGTTCTAACGCCGAAGGTCTTTGAGTTGCTGGAGAAGACCACGCCGGGTGCTGGCGGCGAAATTCAGTTGACGGACGGTATTCTTGCGCTGCTTGAGTCGGAGAAGGTGTTTGGATACACCTTTGAAGGCAAGCGCTTTGATGCGGGGGATAAGTTCGGCATGCTGCAGGCTACGGTGGAGTTTGCGCTGAAGCGGCCAGAGTTTGGTGAGAAGTTCAAGGCCTATTTGAAGGCGCTCTCGCTTTAGCAAGCCAGCCGGTCAGCGAGTCAGCTTATTGAATAAGCATTTTGCTGACTCGCTGACCGGCTGCTTTTACGCTTTCCACTTGATATTGCAGCCGAGGGATGGTTTCTGGCCTTCAGGTACGGGGTTGCCTGCGAGCACTGCATCCACGGCGGCGCGAAGGTCGGCGCCGGTGACGGCGATGCCGCTGTTGGGACGGCTTTCATCGAACTGGCCGCGATAGACAAGCTTGTGGTCCTTGTCGAAGAGAAAGATGTCGGGCGTGCAGACGGCGTCATAGGCTTTTGCTACGGACTGTGTTTCGTCGTAGAGATAGGGGAAGTTGAAGCCTACGGTTTCGGCTTGCTGCTTGAGGCCTGCCGGGTTATCGGCGGGGTAGTTGTCTGCGTCATTGCTGCTGATGCCTACGATGGAGAGCGGCTTGCCTGAATAATCTTTGCCGAGTTGTGCGAGCGCTTTTTCGATGTGCTTTACATACGGGCAGTGTGCGCAGATGAAGAGCACGAGCAGGGCCTCACTGCCTTTGAAGTCGTCGCGATGAACTGTCTTGCCGGTAACAACATCTGTCAGCGCGAAGTCAGGCGCTGGCGTGCCGAGTGCGAGCATGGTGGATTCGGTGCGTGCCATGCGGATTCTCCTTTGGGGTTAGAAGAGGTTCGATTGTTTGCCGGGCATGGGGATGCCGAAGTGTTCGTATGCGAGGCGCGTGGCTACGCGACCGCGTGGTGTGCGGTCAAGGAAGCCTATTTGAATCAGGAAGGGCTCATAGACTTCTTCGAGCGCGTCTTCTTCTTCGGCTAGCGTTGCGGCTAGCGTGCCAAGGCCGACAGGGCCGCCATCATATTTCTCAATGATGGTCTTGAGCAGCTTGCGGTCGATTTCGTCGAAGCCATGCGCATCGACTTCGAGCATAGTGAGCGCGGCGTGCGCCGTGGGGCGGTCGATGACGCCGGTGCCGCGCACTTGTGCGTAGTCGCGCACGCGGCGCAGCAGGCGGTTGGCGATACGCGGTGTGCCCCGCGAACGCAGCGCAATTTCCGATGCGCCGTCGGGGTCGATGGGCACGCCGAGAACTTCCGCGGAGCGCTCGACGATGACGCGCAGATCTTCTTCCGTGTAGAACTCAAGCCGCAACAGGATGCCGAAGCGCGAACGCAGCGGAGACGAGAGCAGGCCGGGGCGCGTGGTTGCGCCGACAAAGGTGAAGGGGCGAATCTCCATGACGTGCGTGCGCGCCGCCGGGCCCTGGCCGATGATGATGTCGAGCTTGTAGTCCTCCAGCGCGGTGTAGAGTTTTTCTTCCAGCACTGGCTGCAGGCGGTGGATTTCGTCGAGGAAGAGGACTTGTTTTTCGCGCAGGTTGGTGAGGATGGCCGTGAGGTCGCCCTGGATTTGCAGCGCCGGACCGGAGGTCTGTTGGAAGCCTACGTCCAGTTCATTCGCAATGATGGTGGCGAGCGTGGTTTTGCCCAGGCCAGGAGGTCCGAAGAGCAGCACGTGGTCGAGTGCTTCGCCGCGTGATTTGGCGGCTTCAAGCGCGATGGCTAACTGCTCTTTGGCTTTGGATTGGCCGATAAACTCGCCGAGCAACCTGGGACGCAGCTTTAGTTCAAAGCTCTGCTCTTCATCGGCGCGTGATGCGCTGACGAGACGTTCGGGAGAGTTATCGCGGGCAATGGCCATGGCTGAGGGAAGAATATAAGTTCGTGCTCGCTCAGGCAATCCGAGCCGGGAATCCTTCCCTCAGCGCAGGGTTTAGTGCAGCGGCGGATTCTGCGTCTTCAGCCAGTCGAGCAGTGCGGCAGGGTCGTCGGTGATGATGGCATCCACGTGGGCATCGACCAGCTTCTGCCAGTCGGCGGGTGTATCGGCGGTCCACGGGACGACCTGTATGCCCGCCTGATGCGCGGCGGCTACGAGCTCCGGCGTTACGCCGTGGTACTCCGGGCTGATGATTTCCGCGCCGGTGAGCTGATGCACGCGCACGAAAAGCTGGCTGGGGTCCGCGGGAGCTTCCGGGAGGCCGCCTGTTGGACCTGCAATCAGCGCGGAAAGGCGAATGGACGGCTCCTGCTTGTGCATTTCGGTGAGTGTGCGGAAGTCGAAGCTCTGCAGGATAATGCGCGACTCATCGGCGTGATGTTTGTGGATGGCTTCCAGAATCAGGTGGACAAATTCTGCGGGAGAGGGCGCCAGCTCCGGGTGCTGCGGCGTGATTTTTGTTTCCACGTTCAACTGGATTTTCGGATTGGCGGCGAGCAGGTCCAGTATCTGGTCGAAGGTGGCTACGTGTGTGCCTGGAACCGGCACCTGCTTGGGAAATGCCGCAAGCGCTACGGAGCCGCAATCGAATTGCTCGACCTGCGCAAAGGTCATGGCGTGGATGGGCGTGCCGGGCGCAATCTCTGCCGGGCCTTTGCAAACGCGCTCCTGTGCGCTGGGTGAGGCCTGCACGAGAAAGGGGCTGTGCGATACCACGAGCACGTTGTCTTTGGTCACGCCAAGGTCCAGTTCCAGCACATCGACACCGTGGTCGATGGCGAACTGGAAGGCGGGGAGGGTGTTTTCCGGCCGCGTGGCGCGTGAGCCGCGATGCCCATGTACGAGAATGACTGCGGACTTATTTGTGGGGGCTGCGGGTTGGGCTGTCCCGGCTGAGGAAGCCATCAGCATGGCAGCTCCGAGAAGGAGTGAGGCAGCAATTCTGGACTGGAATGGAGACATGCGGTTCAGCATACGAATGCAATGTTATAGGCGTGTGAGAAAGAACGTGGGACATTGGCCAAATTCAGTCCGTTAAACTTGAATCTGACTTAATAAATCATGCCTCGTCCGTTTGCCCGTCTTCGCCGATTCCGTTTTAATCTGCCGCAGCGTATTGCCGCGGTAATGCTTGTACTTTTTCTGGCGCAGAGTTTCTGGCTGATGAGCCGGCAGACGCTCAGCGAGCGCGATTACGACTATGCGCGCTGCGGGCGTGAGATGTGGGAGAGGCCTTCGCCGTTGGCGGGGTACTTTACCAGTTGCGGCAACATTCATGACGGCGTGCTGGCGTATCGCGTGGCGGGTTTGCCGCTTACGTTGAACCTGCTTGTTGAGCGCGGAATTGACATCTTCCGCAAGCCTGAGGAACGCGTGGTGCAGACCTCGACTTCCACGCCTCTCAGCACATGGGAGCTGCGGCACCAGATGCCTTACGTACTGATGCTGTTGCGGCTGCCGTTTCTGCTGGCTGGCGTGGTGTTGGGCGGGGCGCTGTGGTGGGTTGCGCGGCGGCTTTATGGCAACTGGGGCGGATACACGGCGCTGGCGCTCTATTGTTTTTCGCCGCAGATTATCAAGGCCAGCATTACGCCGGGACCGGAGATTTTTGCCGCGCTTGCCGTGTATGGCGGCGTGTATACGTGTATTGGCGTGGCGCATGCCATGCAGGGGCCGCGCCGCAAGTGGCGTCCGCGTATTGTGCTGTTGACGGTGCTGTTTGGTGTGGCGGCGGCTTCGCACATTGCCGCGCTGCCGGTTGTGGCGCTGCTGGGTTTGGTGCTGATGCTGTGGATTGCCGAGGGGCGGCGCAGCCAGATTTTGCCCGTGGTGCTGATGGCCAGCGTGGGCGCGCTGATTCTCATCTTTGCCTGTTATGGATTTTCGCCGGATGCCTTCAGCTATCTTTTCCGTTCGGCGGCGGGATTTTTGTGGGTTTCCATTGAGCCCATCAAGCGGTTCTTCTCGACGTTCAGCAATGCGGGCATCACGATTGCTTCGGCGGCTGCTGCGCTGATGTACCTTGCGCTGCGGCGGTCGCGGTATTTCGGCAACACGACTCCGCTGCTGTGCGCGTTGGTTTGCTTCCTGCTGGTGATGACGGGTGTGCATGGAACGCCATGGCTGTGGGCGGTGCCGTTTCTGCTTACGTTCATTGGCGGAGTCTTTGCGGATGCGTATGAGAGCCCGCGAGAGAAGCTGGCGCTGGCCGCGGGCAGCGCAATTGTGCTGCTGCAGGTGGTGTTTTGCTTGCTGAGTCTGCCGGGACTATTGCAGTAAAGACCTCGGGGGCCGGGCAGCATCTGGCGAATCGTTTTCGCGTCAGTTGAGGTAGAAAACCCTCCCTCAGTGGCTAAAGCCCAGTGTTTTGTCTACTTTTTCGGCACGACTGAAGTCGTCTCCTTTCAGACCTGCTTTAAAGCACGTCGTCTTTGGTTTCGCGAATCATGAACAGGCCAACGAGCGTGAGCACTGCGGACGCGGTGAGGTAGTAGCCCACATACTGCAGGCCGTAGTTCGTTGCGAGCCAGCGCGCGGCGTATGGTGCGAGTGATGCGCCGAGAATGCCGGCGGTGCTAAAGGCGATGGAGCTGCCCGTGTAGCGAACCGGCGTGGGGAATAGCTCCGAGACAACCGTGCCGAGCGGGCCGTAGGTAAGGCCCATGAGCGACAGGCCGAGGAGAAGCATCGTCAAGGCATTCGCCTCAAACATGGGAGCCAGCACAAAGCCGAAGGCGGCAATTGCGGCGGATATCCAAATCATGGAGCTGCGGCGGCCACGCTCGGCAATCCATGCGGCCACGGGAATCATGAGCGCAAAGGCGGCTGTGCCCAGAAGCTGGTAACCAAGGAAGCTGGCGCGTTTGTAATGCAGCGCCGTGGTGCCCCAGTCCAGCGTGAAGACAATCATGAGGTAGAACAGCACAAAGGTGGCCAGGCAGATGAGGATGCCCGCGATAACCTGGCGCGAGTGATGGCGGAAGACCGAGAGCAGCGGTACGCTGACCTGCTGGCTCTTCTTGCGAGCCTCTTCAAAGACCGGCGTTTCCGTGATGGTGAGGCGGACGTAGAGGCCGAGCAGCACGAGTACCGCAGAGGCGAGGAAGGGAAGCCGCCAGCCCCAGCTTAAGAACTGCTCATTGCTGAGCCACTGCGAGAGGAAAAGGAAAATTCCGCCGGAAAGCGCAAAGCCCACCGGAGCGCCAAGCTGCGGAAACATGCCGTATAGCGCGCGCCGGGATGGCGGTGCATTTTCAACGGCGAGCAGAACTGCTCCGCCCCACTCACCGCCAAGGCCAATGCCTTGCCCGAAGCGGCAGAGGGCGAGCAGCAATGGCGAGGCAAGGCCAATCGTTGAATATCCCGGCAGCACGCCAATCAAAAACGTGGAGAGGCCCATGGTGCCGAGCGCCAGCACCAGCGTGCGCTTGCGGCCAATGCGGTCGCCAAAGTGTCCAAAGAGCGCCGAGCCGATGGGCCGCGCGAAGAAGGCCACGGCGAAAGTGGCAAGCGAGGCAAGCGAGGCCGTGGCGGGGTCTTCCTTAGGGAAGAACAAGTGCGGAAAGACCAGCACGGCGGCGGTTGCATAGATGTAAAAGTCGAAGAACTCGACCGCGGTGCCGACCAGGCTGGCAAACAAAACCTGGGCGGGTGAGTTGACGCGTTTTTCGCTTAAATTTCCGGTTGGGGTGGGCACGTTTGGATTTTACCGGATTCCGCGGCGGGCAGGCTGCGGGAGGTAGCTCTTTGGTTACTTCAACTTAAAGAAAAATAAAGGCTTATTTCGCAGTTCCATCCTTGCGGAAAGGCGCTCTAAAACCGTAAAATAAAGGCGTAAGCCTGCACCGTTTCGGCTGCAATTAAGCCTGTGGCTGTGTTGGCAGAAAAGACCTTATGGCAGACGATCAGAACCCCCAGCTCCCCCTTGGTGGCGGTGACCCGCCCCCCGGCAACCCCAGCCACGTTCCCATCAATATCGAAGAGGAGATGCGCCGCTCGTATCTCGATTATTCGATGTCGGTTATCATCGGGCGCGCGCTGCCTGACGCTCGCGATGGATTGAAGCCCGTGCATCGCCGCGTGTTGTACGCGATGAGCGAGATGGGCCTGGAGCACAACAAGAAGTACACCAAGTGCGCCAAGGTTGTCGGCCAAGCCATGGGTGTCTACCACCCCCACGGCGACTCCGCGATTTACGACACACTGGTCCGCATGGCGCAGCCGTTCTCGTTGCGTTATCCGCTGGTGGATGGACAGGGCAACTTCGGCTCGGTTGATGGCGATCCGCCGGCGGCTATGCGTTACACCGAGTGCCGCATGGAGCGCATCACAGGCGAATTGCTCGCGGATATCGAGATGGAGACGGTGGACCTCGTTCCCAACTATGACGAGTCCACGACGGAGCCCTCGGTTTTGCCGACGCGTATCCCCAACCTCATCGTCAACGGCTCCAGCGGTATCGCCGTCGGCATGGCGACGAACATTCCGCCACACAATCTCACCGAGATTGTGAATGCCACGATTGACCTGGTGAAGGACCCTCATGCAGGTCTTGCCGAAGTATTGCAGCATGTGCAGGGACCGGACTTCCCGACCGGCGGCTTTGTTTACGGCAAGGGCGGCATTGCGCAGGCATACAAGACAGGCCGTGGCCGCTTCATGATGCGTGCCAGGGTGGCGACGGAAAATCTGACCAAGGAAAAGCAGGCGATCATCGTCAGCGAGATTCCTTACCAGGTCAACAAGTCGAAGCTCATTGAACGCATTGCTGAGCTGGCCAACGAAAAAATCATCGACGAAATCAGCGACGTGCGCGACGAGAGCGATCGCGACGGCATGCGTATCGTCATCGAGTTGAAGCGCGGCTCGCAGCCGGAGATTGTGCTCAATCAGCTCTACAAGCACACGCAGATGCAGGAAAGCTTCTCGATGATCTTCCTGGCTGTGTTGCACGGCCAGCCGCGTGAGCTTGGTTTGGATCAAGCCATCCGCGCCTTCATCGAGCACCGCGTAGATGTGGTGCAGCGCCGCACGGTTTACCTGCTGCGCAAGGCCCGCGAGCGCGAGCACATTTTGGAAGGCTACAAGATTGCGCTCGACAATCTTGATACGGTCATCCGGATTATCCGCGCATCGGGTTCGCGTGCGGAAGCTCGTGAGAATTTGTACGCATGGGGCAAGGGTAAGGACATCGTCATCAACCTTGACCGCACGCGTTTGCCACATGAAGAGCAGGGCATCACGCTGCGTCAGGTGGACGCAATCCTCGAACTGCAGCTCTATCGCCTCACGCAGCTTTCGGTGGATGAAATCCTGAATGAGTTGAACGAAATCCGCAAGAAGATTGCGGAGTACGAATCGATTCTTGCCAGCGATGCGAAGTTGCGCGCGGTTATCATCAAGGAGCTTGAGGAAGTTCGCGACAAGTACGGCGACAAGCGCCGCACGCAGATTGTCGATGAGTCCGCCGAGCTTCAGTTGGAAGACCTCATTGCAGACGAGCAGGTTGCGGTGACGGTCAGCCACCAGGGCTACCTGAAGCGCACGCCGATCAGCACCTATCGCCAGCAGCGCCGCGGCGGCACGGGCCGCATCGGTATGAAGACGAAGGATGAGGATTTCGTCGCGAAGCTCATCATCAACTCGACGCACGCCTATCTCCTCTGCTTTACCAACTCCGGCCGCGTCTACTGGCTTAAGGTCTATGAGGTTCCCGACGTTGGCGCTGCCGGCAAGGGCAAGCACATCTCCTCGCTCATCAGCCTTCAGGCCGGCGAGACCGTCCGTGCCATCCTGTCTGTTCGCGATCTTGAAGAAGAAGGCAAGTTTGTCTTCTTCGCCACGCGCCAGGGCACGGTCAAGAAGACCCCGCTCAAGGACTTCTCCCATGTCATGTCCAAAGGCATCATCGCCATCGGCATCGACAAGGAAGACGACCTCGTCACCGCGCGCCTCACCAACGGCTCTGAGATTGTCTTCCTCGCCACACGCGAGGGCATGGCCATCCGCTTCGAAGAGTCCGACGTTCGCTCCATGGGCCGCCCGGCCTACGGCGTGCGCGGCATCGACCTCGGCAAGAACGACTACGTCGTCGGCGTCGCCGTCACTCCAAAGGAGCACAAGGAAGGGGAATACCTCATCCTGGTTGTTTCCGAGAACGGCTTCGGTAAGCGTACCGATGTTGCCGAGTATCGTCTCCAGACGCGCGGCGGCAAGGGCATCAAGAACATGGCCGTTACTGACCGTATTGGTAAGGTCTCAACCATCCAGCTTGTCGATGAAACAAGCGAGCTCATGGTCATCAGCCAGTGGGGCAAGATCATCCGCATGGATACGAAGACCATTCGCGCCGCCGGACGCGCCACTCAAGGCGTCAAGCTCCTCGACCTCGACGCAGATGGTGCTGACAAGGACAAGGTAGCTGCCGCTGTCGTCATCCCGCCGGAGGAAGCCAATGGCAAGGAAGACGAACAGGGAACGCTGCTGCAGTAAAACTGCCTTCAACAACAAAGCGGGCGCCTCGTTTGAGGAGCCCGCTTTTTATATGCGAACGCATGTTATCGGACTTACCCGCACCCGAGTTGTTACTCGTTTCGTAGCCAACCCTGGCTTAAACTGAAAAAGCTCTGATTCTCCGCACACTTCTTATGTTTCGGAATGTGTGCCTGGTTCTCACATTAGCCTTCACTGCGGCCTCCGCGTCTGCCACTCGGGCAACGCAGGCGCATCGTCATACCCCGGCATTGGCGCCCACACATAAGGCGCATGCTGCGGCAGCCTCATCGCGTCAAGCTAAGACACATCCGGCTAAGGCAGCACCTGTTCGCACGAAAGCAAAAGCCGCTGCCTCCCGCAAAACCGCTTCCACCAAAACCAGTCGTGTTTCCGAACGCGTATCAAGCCGCGCAGCTAGCCGTGCTTCGCTTCGTTCGGACAAGCGCTCCGCACGCGGGCCGAAGTCACGCGCAGAGCTTCGCGCCGCCAACCGCCGCGATTCCCGCCGTGGGCAATCCCGTGCTCAGGCGCGCCGCATGTACGAGGAGGCCGTGCGCCGCTGCCGCCATTGCCAGCCCGAGCCGCGCATCGAAACAGCTTCGCTGCACACCACGCGTTCGCTGCCCGTTCCGGAAGTGAAGCCCGAGCCCAAGCTTGAGGTCAAGCCCACGCCAGCGCCGGCAGCCGCTCCCGCACCGAAATTTGAGTTCACCGGAGCCATGCCCGCGCCGCTCAAGGGTTCGCTTGAGTCGCTGCAGCGCCAGAACACGCGTACCGAGCAGGAAGGCCTCGAACGCATCCTCGACGAAGACGACCTGAACAATCGCATTGCGACCAAGGTTCTGGTACCCGTGCCGGTCTCTTCTGCGCTTGGCGTCAACACGGACCTTGCCGAGTCGCATCGCTACGTGCGCCCCTGGACGGCGAATTTCCTGAGCGATCTGTCGAAGGACTACTCCACCAGTTTCCACGAGCCCATCCAGGTAACGTCCGCCGTGCGCACCGTGGAGTACCAGAAGCGCCTGATGCACGTAAACGGCAACGCCACCGCCGCCGAGGGCGACGTAGTCAGCCCACACCTCACCGGCGCCACCATCGACATCGGCAAAAACGGCATGAGCCGCTCCGAGATTGCGTGGATGCGCACCCGCCTGTTGCAACTGCAGCAGGAAGGCAAGCTGGACGTGGAAGAAGAGTTCCGCCAGCCCTGCTTCCACATCACGGTCTACAAGGAATACGCGCAGGCATCTCTTGCACAAGCAGCCAAGCCCGCCGCAAAAACAGCGAAGTAAAACTCGCAACTTTTACCACGGCGCGATTTCCTCCTGTAACAGGGAGGACTTCGCGCCGTTTTTTATTTACGCAAGCAGGGATTTCAGAGAGCGGGCTTTCGGGTTACAATCGGCTGCAAAAGTACAGTTAGGCAATCTCCAGTTCTGTGAGGCAGACCGATGAGTGATTTTGCAGTGCAGCCCGTAGCGGAATCCACGCCAGAGCCCACGCCAGGACTCTCGCAATGGCAGCGCGTGGTGTATACCTTCACGGCGCCGTCCAAAACGTTTGAAGACATCAAGGCTGGTCACAAGAGCTGGTGGCTACCGTTCCTGATTGTTCTGCTTACTGGCGGAATCCTTTACGGCACAATTACCAAGCAAGTGACGTGGCGGACTGTATACGAAAACCAGCAGCGTTCTATGCCTGCATTCGCAAAGAACATGATGGAAAATATGCCTGCCGACCGGCGTGCGATTGCGGACCGGCAGGGGCCCATCAATCAAGCTGTCACATGGGCGATTTCTCCCATTGGTCTGCTGATTATCAATATGATCTCTGCGCTGGTCTTGTGGCCCACAATCAACTTTGGTTTCGGAGGCAGGGCTAAGTTTGGTTCTCTCCTGGCGGTAACGATGTATGCCACGCTGGTGCTATGGCCGATCAAATTACTGATCGGCAGCATAGCCCTCTTTGCCGGGATGGCTCCCGAATCGTTTGATCCAAAAGAGGTGGCTGGAACCAACATTGGATATTACATGGAGCAGCACTCCGGAGCACTCTACACGCTGGCCCGCTCGCTTGATCCGCTGGATATATGGTGCCTGGTTCTTACGGCTATCGGGGTTGCCATTGTTGCCGGTGTTAAGCGGAGCTCCGGCTATATCGCAGTGTTCGGCTGGTGGATTTTGATGGTGCTCATTGGCGTTGGTGTTGGAGCGGCTTTTGGCGGCTGATTCAAAAGCTCATAAGACAAAGGGCGCGCATCGCAGGATGCGCGCCCTTTGTCTTTCTGACTCCTGAAATGTGACTTACTCCGTCCACCGCTTCATAATCAGCGTGGCGTTGATGCCGCCAAAGCCAAAGGAATTCGACAGCGCGATATCAAAGCTATGCGAAACCGGCGTGTTCGGCACGTAGTCCAGAATGCACTCAGGATCAACGTTGTCCAGGTTGATCGTCGGCGGCAGAATCTGGTTCTGCAGCGCCAGCACGGTGATGCCTGCTTCCAGGCCGCCCGCGCCACCCAGCAGATGGCCCGTCATGGACTTGGTGCCGCTCACCTTGAGCTTCTTAGAAAGCGCATGCTCGCCAAAGACCAGCTCAATCGCCTTGGATTCGTTGCCATCGCCTGCCGGAGTCGAAGTAGCATGCGCATTCACGTAGCCCACTTCGTCAGGGCGAATGCCTGCATCCTTCAACGCCGCACGCATCGAACGCTGCGCGCCCGCGCCTTCCGGAGCAATTCCCGTCATGTGATAGGCGTCCGCGCTCATGCCGTAGCCAATCACTTCGGCCAGAATCTTTGCGCCACGCTTCTGCGCAAACTCCAGCTCTTCCAGAATCACCATGCCCGCGCCTTCGCCAATCACAAAGCCATCGCGGTCTTTGTCGAAAGGACGGCTGGCACGCGTCGGTTCATCGTTGCGCGTAGACAGTGCGCGCATTGCTGCAAATCCGCCCACGGACATGGGCGTAACCGCAGCTTCCGAGCCGCCGGCAATCATTACATCGGCGTCGCCGTGCATAATCATGCGCACAGAGTCGCCAATCGAATTGGCCGAAGTTGCGCAAGCCGTCGCAGTCGCCGAAATCGGCCCCTGCGCGCCATAGCGAATGGAAATCTGTCCCGCGGCCATGTTGATAATCGCCGCCGGAATAAAGAAGGGAGACATTTTGCGCGGCCCGCCGTTCAGCAGGTTGGTGTGTTCGCGCTCAATCACCTCAAAGCCGCCAATGCCTGAGCCGATAAACACGCCCACGCGCTCGGCAATCTCTGGCGTAATCTTCAGGCCAGACTGCTCCAGCGCCTCAGCCGTTGCGGCAAAAGCGAGGTGGGTGAATCGCCCCATCTTGCGCGATTCCTTCTTATCCACAAAATTGAGAGGATCGAAGTTCCGGACCTCGGCGGCAAAAGTGACGGGGAAGCCTGTGGCGTCGAATCCCTGGATGGGACCAACGCCACTCTTACCTGCCAACAGTCCCTGCCATACTTCCGGCGCGGTATTTCCCACACCGCAAACCAGCCCGAGGCCGGTAATGACGACTCGACGATTCACCTGGTTACTTGCCCTTTGCGGTCTTTTCGTGCTTCTCGATGTAGTCAATCGCGTCCTTGACCGTCTTGATCTTTTCCGCGTCCTCGTCCGGAATCTCGAGGTCGAAGGCTTCTTCGAACTGCATCACGAGTTCCACCACGTCGAGCGAATCCGCACCAAGGTCTTCCTGAAAGCTGGCGCCGGGAGTAACTTCCGCCTCGTCCACCTGCAGTTGTTCCACAATGATTTGTTTAACTTTGTCTTCGACGGCCATGCGTGCTTCTCCTCTTGAATCTGTTGGAAATCCCAGTTGCGAATTCAGGCTTTGTCCGGGGACGCTTAAATCCTGTTCTCCGCCTGCCTACAATACTTTCTCGTGGCGGGGGAACACAACCGCAGCGGAGATAATTTCGCGCACGGTCCCGAAACTCTAAGTCTAACGGGCCGATTGGCGGGGTGTAAAGGCACAGAGGCAGGGAAAAAGGGACCGAAGGACCAAGGGACCAAGGAAAGCAAATTTTGGCAGAGAAATGCACAGGCGGCTGGAGTGAAATAGGCGTAAATTAAGCGAAGAGGCAATCATGCAGGCTTGGATCGCAGTCATCGCGGCGCTCGTCGGAATCGCAGCCGGTTTCATTCTCCGGAATCTCTCCGCCAAAACGGAAAAATCTCTCCTCGAATCGCAAAAGAACCGGGCCGAGCAGGACGCCGCCTCTCTGCGCGCCGAGGTTGCGCAATCCCAGTCCCGCATCCAGTCGCATATTCAGGCGCTCGCCGGATTCAAAGCCCAGGCCGAAGAGCGCCAGTTCGCCATCGACCGCCTCACGGCAGAGCATGGCTTGTTGAAGTCGGAAGTGCAGACCCACACGGCTAACGCCACGCAGTCCGCCGCGCGCATCAGCCAGCTTGAAACGGCTCTCAACAAAGAGCGCGAAAACATGGCGGAAAAAATCGCGCTGCTTGAAACCGCCAAGACCACGCTTGCAAATCAATTTGAAGCGCTGGCCGGAAAAATCCTCGACGAGAAATCAAAGACCTTTGCCGATGCAAGCCAGAAAGACCTCGGCAACCTGCTCACGCCGCTCAAGTCGCAGATTGAAGACTTTCGCAAAAAAGTGGAAGAGTCACAGAAAGACTCCAACACGGGTGTAACGGAGTTGAAGACGCTCATCGGTTCGCTCAATACACTCAATCAGCAGCTTGCGGAAGAAGCAAAAAATCTTTCCACTGCATTACGCGGCTCTGCAAAAGCGCAAGGCGATTGGGGCGAATTCATCCTGCGCGACTTGCTTGAAAAGGCCGGTCTGCGCGAAGGCGAGCAATATCGCTTCCAGCAGAGCTTCACCAACGTAGGCAGCGAAAACGGCGAGCGCGGCAAGGTTGTTCGCACCGATGTGATTGTGAGCATGCCCGGTGGCCGCAGCCTCGTCATCGACTCCAAGGTCTCGCTCACCGCATACACCGATTGCGTCAACGCCACGGAAGAAGCACCGCGCAATGCCGCGCTTAAATCGCACATCGCCAGCGTACGCGGCCACATCGCCACGCTTGCGAATGCGGGCTATCATCGCCTGCCCGGCATCGAGTCGCCGGATTTCGTCGTCATGTTCATCCCCATTGAGCCGGCGTTCCTGCTTGCATTGCAGAACGACGAAAGTCTCTGGTCCGACGCATACAAGCAAGGCATCCTGCTCGTCGGCCCGACAACGCTGCTCTACGTCATCCGCATCGTCAACGTGCTCTGGCAGCAAGAACTGCAAGCGCGCAGCGTGCAAGACGTGATGGAACGCGGTACAGCGCTCTACGAAAAGTTCGTCGGCTTTGTTACAGACATGGAAGCCATCGGCAAAAATATTCGCAGCGCCGATACGAGCTATTCCAACGCCATCAAGAAACTCTCCGAAGGCCCCGGCAATCTTGTCCGCCAGGTGGAGATGCTCAAGAAGCTCGGCATCCGCACAACCAAGTCCCTGCCGAAGAATTTGCTGGATGCTTCGGAAGCAGACGAACCAACACTTGCACTCGCAGCCAGCGCAGACGAAACAACAACGCAGGAATAATCGTTACGCAGCCGGTTTGTGCAGCACCGTGTAAAACCCAATCACCGGCGCGCCGCTTTCATAACGCAGAAAGCCTTCGTCAATCGACCGCACATCAAGCCCGGCCTTTGCCGCCACATCGCGTAGATGATTTTCGTGATGTTTGTAGCGCCCGTTGTCCATCAGCTTGTGCGGATCATCCTCGCCGCGCTCCACGGTAAACGCAAACCATCCGCCCGGTTTCAGCCGCTTCGCAACGCCATGTGCCACACGGTTTAAATCACCAAAGTAGACAAGGCAATCACAAGCCGTCACCACATCAAAGCTGCTTGAAGCATTTTCGTTCTCAAGCCAGCCGGTAATCTCGGCCTCTTCCAGCAGGTCGTAGATGCCGCGTTCGCGAGCCAACGCCAGCATGCCCGGTGATAGGTCAATCCCCGCAAGAAACGCAGCCCGCGACTTCAGCCCCATACCAACCAGTCCAGTCCCGCAACCGATGTCGAGAATGTCGAGCCCCTGCGCCTCACCCACTTCACGCCAAAGCTTTTCAAGCAATTGCTCCGGTGCCGCATATTGCAGGTTCTCGCGCATCTTCGTGTCATAGTGTGCGGAGAAGGAATCAAACTCCAGCACCATGCTCACGTCGCTCGCGCGTTCGGGAGACTCTTCGCCCCGCATCGCCGTCAGCCGGTGTTGCAGATACGCATCGTCCGGCTTCAGTTCGAAATAGCGCTCGTATGCCTCGACGGCCTTTTCGCGCTGCCCGGTAAGCTGCCGCAGCAAGCCCAACTGATACCAGTGGCCAGCCTCGCCCGGCGCGCGCTCCGCGGCCTTTTCCTGCACCTCAATCGCCAGCTCAAACCGCTCCCAGCCGGCCAGCTTGTCCGCCAGTTCATGCAGCTCCTGCGCAGAGAGCCACCGTGCCGGCTCAGGCTCGCAATCAATTAGCAACCCGCTCTCATATCCATCCGCAAACCACTCGGCGATGGAGGCACGTTGCTCTTCCGGCACCATCGGCTCCAGCAGCGCGGCAATCTCTTCTTCCGTGCGAGAACCATCCGCCAGCTCCGCGGCCAGCGCACCCAAAGGCGGCAGCTCATGCAGTCGTTCGGCGCTGGCGTTGTAGCCAACGTAGCCATTGGCAACAGGCGTCAGCCCAACAGCAGGATTGATTTTAGGTCGTCGCTTCGGGAGTCTATCCATCAATGCAAGATTACCGGGGCAAAGCCTTCTGCAGAAGCAGCCATGTCATAGAACCACCCACACTGCCGCATAGGAGACAAGCAGCATAAGCAGTGTTTTATTTATGTTGCGTACTTTGCGTAGGCTTGACGGAAGTCTTCGGCGTTGTTGCGTGTGTAACAATCCTGTCGGAACTCTTCAGATTGCCAGCGCCCTTGAGCGACGTGCTCTCTCCCTTGATCGTCGATTCGCCTTTGATTGCTCCGCTCTCCCCCTTGATGGTGGATGCGCCTTTCAACGAGGTAGTCTCGCCTTTAATCGTGGAAGCACCTTTCAGCGAAGTGGTCTCATCCTTAATGGAAGATGGGTTCTTGAAATCGCCATAGCCAGTCGATTTGTAATCCCCATAGCTGGACTTCAGCCCCGTAGATTCGCCTTTAATGCTGCTCGAACTGGATTTCAACCCGCTCGTCTCGCCTTTGATACTGCCGGAAGAGGACTTCAGCGCCGTTGTCTCACCCTTGATGCGCGTGCTCGTCGCAGTCGTGCCCTTCTGTGCAGTGGCAGGCTTCGCCTTGCTCTTATCCTCCTGCGCACCCACGGCAGCAAACACGCTGGCGGCGGAAGACACCAGCGGCAAGGAAGCCGCAGCCGCTGAAACCATCATGCCCAGCACCTTGCGCCGGTCCGGGGAAACCTGTTGCAGCGCCTTGTCCAGCGCTGCTGAAAACTCTTTCTCACTCATGGCAGACCTCTGGAGATTGCAACCGTTCCAGAAAAAAGGTTCGGGAATCATCCCTCGCGGGAAAGATGAGAGTCAACAAAATTCTCGCGTCCGGCTGCAAAGCCAGCGCTTCAGAATAGTGCGGCTCAGTCCACGTCCGTTTCCGCGCTGCGCCCAGCGCCTCAGGGAACTCTTGCTTGAGTTGTGACCTCGATGGGTAGGAACGTTCAGGAAGGGGCCCGTACTTGGGTGCATCATTCCGGGCTTATTCAACGAGTGTCAAGATTTTTTCTCCGGCACATGCGGCCATTTGCCTCAAAACAAACGCCAGCTGCGGGTTTCCCCACAGCCGGCGGCCAGTTTCACAAGCTAAGTTTTATGAGCTAAGTTCAGCCAATCGAGTTCAGCATCGTTAGTGTATCCGCTGGAATCTCCAACTCCGCAGCCTTCAGATTTTCGCGCAAATGCCCCACCGAAGAAGTCCCCGGAATCAGCAGCACATTCGGAGACCTCTGCAGCAGCCACGCCAGCGCCACCTGCATCGGTGTTGCGCCCAGCGAAGCCGCAACCTCATCCAGCTTGCCCGATTGCAGCGGAGAAAATCCGCCCAGCGGGAAGTACGGCACATACGCAATTCCCTGCGCCGCCAGCGAATCCACAAACGCATCATCGCCGCGCTGCGCCACGTTGTAAAAGTTCTGGATGCACACAATCGGCGTAATCTTCTGCGCCGTTGCAAGCTGTTCAGCGGAAACCGTGCTCAGCCCAATGTGCTTGATAAGCCCCTTCTGCTTTAGCTCCGCCAGTGCCGTCAGCGGTTCTTCAAACGGCTCATCCACCGGCCCTGTCAATCCACCAAGCCGCAGATTCACAACGTCCAGAGCATCCAGTCCAAGATTGCGCAGGTTGTCATGCACGGCGCTGGTCACATCCTGCCCCGACCGCGCAAAAATCCACTCGCCATTCGTGCCGCGCTTCGCACCTACCTTCGTAACAATCACAAGGTTGTCGGGATAAGGATGCAGCGCCTCCTTGATGAGCTGGTTCGTAACATGCGGTCCGTAAAAATCGCTCGTATCAATGTGATTCACGCCGCTCGCAATCGCCTCGCGCAGCACGGCCAGCGCGCCCGGCACATCCTTCGGCAATCCCCACACATGCTTGTCGCCATCCGAGCCCGCAAGCTGCATCGCGCCATAGCCCATGCGATTCACCGTCAGCTCCGTGCCCGGAAACGTAAATGCTCCACCCAGTTTCGTAGTCGCCATCTCTCTCCTCATCGCAAAGATTTTTCACGCCATCTCCGCGTACAATTCCTTAGATGAAGGAATCTTCAGTTTTGGAGTTCGCATTTGGCACGCGCCGCCGCACCCTCGCTAACCCCGCGTAAATCGCCCATTCAGGAGCGTTCTTCCGTCACGGTGGAAGCCATTCTGCAGGCCACCATTCAGGTTTTACTCAAAGACGGCAAAGAACGCCTGACCACCACGCGCGTCGCCCAGCGTGCCGGTGTCTCCGTCGGAACGCTCTACCAATACTTCCCCAACAAGAGCGCATTACTGCAGGCCGCCCTGCGCCGCCACATGGAAGAAGTCGCCGGAGCTGTCGAGCGCGTCTGCAGCGAGCAGCAGGGAAGGCCCATCCTGCAGATGGCCACCGCGCTCATCGATGCCTACTTCGCCGCCAAAATGCGCGACCCCAAAATCAGCGCGGCGCTCTACTCCGTCAGTTCCGATATCGATGGGCAGCGCATCGCCCAGCAGACCGCCCGCCGCGTGAGTAAAGAAGTGGTGGCCCTGATAGCAACCGCCCCAGAACCGCTGGCGAAAGAGCCGGAGATGGTGGCCTCCATGCTGCAAAGCATGCTGAACGGCGTGAGCCGCCGCCTGCTCGAATCCCCCGCGCCGGAAAAACATTTCCCCGCTATGCGCGACGAACTGGTCTTTCTGGCGGAAACCTACCTCGAAGCCTGTCTTGCCCCCGCAATGGCTTAGCTAGTCCGTGCTGGAATCAGCGCTTTCCGCAAACCCCGCGCGAATCCGCTTCCAGCTAACCTCCAGCGATTCCGGAATCACCCGCGTCTCGCCAATGGTGGTCATAAAGTTGGTATCGCCCACCCAGCGCGGCATCGCGTGCATATGCAGATGCCCCGCCACACCCGCTCCCGCCGCCTCGCCCAGGTTCAGCCCAAAATTCAACCCATGGGGCCGGTAAAGCCGTTCCAGCACCTGCTCCGTCCGCTGCGCCAGGTCCATCAGCTCATGCGCCGTCTCCGTGGGAACTTTCGCCAGCCGGTCCAGGTGCGCATACGGCATCACCATCACGTGCCCGGAGGTGTAAGGAAACCGGTTCAGGCAAACAAAGCAGTTCTGGCCGCGATAAATCAACAAAGCCGCCGCCTCTGCCTTGTCGCGGTCCATCCCCTGCGCAATCGCAAAGTCCACCGCGGCAATTAAGTTGCAGAAAACACAGCTCAAATCGCCGGTCCACTCTTCCAGCTCGTCCGGAACGCCCGGCCGGGCCTGCTTTGCGCCGGCACTGGCACCCGTAATGTACGCATACCGCCAAGGAGTCCAAAGAATGTCCATCGTTTCGCCAGTATAGGCCGAGCTCCCAAGACGGTTTTCTCGTCCTTCGTCACTCGTCCTTCGCCCTTATCCTCCAGTGTCAATTTTCGATGGATTTTTCTTCGAGCGGAGGTAAATTTCCCACTTCCCGCCGCCGGCCAGAAACCCTGTTTTCTCCAGTAATCACAGGCCAAAACCCGCAACCCCGCCCCCGCCGTTTGCCTATCTGTCCCAGGGGTTGCCCTGAATTGACGCAGCCCAGCGGGAGGACTACACTTAGTAATGTAGCTTCCTGCGCGGAAACCAGCAGTGATCGCTGCCTTTAGTGGCAGCTAAGTTGCCGCCGGAATTCCCCCACGGAGACGAGCCGCGAGTCAGGTTCTGTGACAGCAGACCGGCAACCGGCCACCCCCAAAAACCCGCTGATGACTCAGGACTAAGCCATGCGGGAATTTGAGGCCGTGGGCTTCCACTTGCAACGGGTGATGAAGTGCTGGAAGCTCATACTGGAGCACCTGTGATGGCAAACGTCCTTAATCCTGAACCCGAGAGCATAACCCTGAGCACCGAACTCGAAACCCCTGTACTTGAGCCTGCGGCGGAGCTGGAACAGCCGTCGTCCGAATCCACGTCCACAACTGAGATCCCTGCAATCGCAGCCACCCCCGCTCTGGACGCCGATACCACAACCCAACCTGTAGCCGAAGAGCCCGTTGTGGCTCCCGTGGCCGAAACAGTCGCCGAGCCTGTTGCTGTTGCAACTCCGGCGCCCGTTGCTGCCGCGCCTGCTACGGAAGCCGAACACGAGTCCATGGATTCCGAAGATTTCGGTTCCATGCTCGAAGCCTACGAGGCAGAGCAGGCCGCTGAGGCTGCTGCTGTCGAGGCATACGGCGACAAGATCGTTACCGGCAAGGTCATTAAGCAGACGGAAAAGCATCTCGTTGTTGACGTAGGACTCAAGTCCGAAGGCCTCGTGCCGCTCGAACAGGTCACCGATCACACCGGCGCAGTCAAGTTCAACGCTGGCGACGAGATCGAAGTGGTCATCGAGCGCGAAGAGCCCGAGGGTGGCTACCTTGTCAGCTATGACAAGGCGCAGCGCCTCCGCGTATGGGACTCCATCGAAAAGGCCGCCAACGACAAGACCCCGGTTATCGGAACCGTTGTCTCGCGCGTCAAGGGCGGACTCACCGTGGACATCGGCCTCAAGGCCTTCTTGCCCGGCTCGCAGCTTGAAATCCGCCCGGTCCGCAATCTCGACGGCTACCTTGGCCAGCAGATTGAAGTCCGCGTCATCAAGCTCAACAAGAAGCGCGGCAACGTCGTCGTCTCCCGCAAGGAAATCCTTGAGGAAGAAGTGGCAGCCAAGCGCGGCCAGACCCTCGAGCACCTCGACGAGGGCGCGGTTCTCACCGGCACCGTCAAGAACCTCACCGACTACGGCGCGTTCGTAGACCTCGGCGGCATCGACGGCCTTCTCCACATCACCGATATGAGCTGGGGCCGCCTCACGCACCCCCGCGATCTCGTGAACGTGGGCGACGAAATCCAAGTCAAGGTTCTCAAGTACGACCGCGACAAGCAGCGCGTTTCGCTCGGCTTCAAGCAGCTCACGCCTGATCCGTGGCTCGATGCCCAGGAGCGCTATCCCGTCGGAGCTCAGGTCCGCGGCCGCGTTCTGTCCGTCACCGACTACGGCGCGTTCGTTGAGCTGGAGCAGGGCATCGAAGGCCTCGTTCATCTCTCAGAGATGACCTGGTCCAAGCGCCTCAAGCACCCCTCCAAGCTGGTCAAGGCCGGCGACGAGGTTGAGACGGTTGTGCTCGCTGTCAACCCCAATGACCGCCGCATCTCGCTCGGCATGAAGCAGCTTCTCGAAAACCCCTGGGAGAACCTGGTTGACCGTTATCCCGCGGGCACCATCGTGGAAGGCCGCGTCCGCAACCTTACGGACTTCGGCGCCTTCATCGAAATCGAGGACGGCATCGATGGCCTCGTCCATGTCTCGAACCTGAGCTGGACCAAGCGCGTCAAGCATCCCTCGGAAGTCGTCAAGAAGGGCGAAAAGGTCAAGGCCGTCGTTCTCGGCGTCGAGCCGCAGAACCGCCGCCTCTCGCTCGGCATCAAGCAGCTCCAGCCCGACGTTTGGGAGAGCTTCTTCGCCACCCACCGCGTGGGTGACGTGGTGCACGGCAAGGTGCTCCGCACCGCGCAGTTCGGCGCTTTTGTCGAAATCGCGGACGGTGTCGAAGGCCTCTGCCACATCTCGGAAGCAGTGGACGACAACGGCGTCCAGGCCAAGATGGATCAGGGCGAAGAGCACGACTTCAAGATCATCAAGATCAACGTGGAAGAAAAGAAGGTGGGCCTCAGCCTGCGTTCCTCCGGCCACGAAGCCAGCCGCGATGTTGTGGAAAGCTACAAGGCCGACAGCAAGAGTTCGTCCTCCAGCTCCACCACGACGCTTGGCGATCTGTTGAACTGGAAGAAGAGCGAGTAACTCCGCTCTTAACTCATGCAAGATACAAACGGCCACCTCTTGGGTGGCCGTTTGTGTTTGTGTTGGTGATTGTAGTGAGGTTTAGCCAATGAGACGATACGGCCAGTAGGAGCTTGGAATCCTATTTTATCTGTGGCGTAGTGCGGAGGCGCGTATATCTTGAACAGAATAGCCGATAGGAGTTTCAAAAAGGTGAGCGTCGGGCTCAACTACGGAGAGATTCGAAAGTCGGATAACCTGCTTTCCCTCGGCCGGGTCAGTGCGAATTACGAGAAGATTGGTTTGCAGTTCGTTGGAGTACCAGAATTCGTTTGTTGAAATGAGAGGACGCTCATTCCCTTTCACACCCGGATTGATGGTGATGGTCTCGCGAGTGCCGCTTACGGAAAAACCCTCAACTGTATCTGCCCCCAGATTTTCACGTGCCATTGTTTTGTCTCCATTGTTGTACGGACCAGCTGGCCTAGTTTCAAAGAACGTATGCGGGTAATAGTCTGTCACAACACAGTGCATGGAATGCGTAGAACAAACCGTCTGGGAACGCGAGCGTGGATCGTAAATATGGACCTCATAGAGCGGAGATTTCTTCCCTGAGTTTGCCGGGACGAAGGTGTGATTCTCGCGATAGACACGACCCATACTGTCGCGCGCTAACTTAGCATCCACGCGCGTTACGAGTGCGCTGCCGTCTTCCATCGTTCTGGTCCATTCGGTGCTGCTTGTAGCTGAGAAGGGTTTGTCCGGAATGTTGAGCACTACCACGCCTGGAACGTGTGTGTTAGTGCGGCCATCAGGGCCGCGAGAGGGCTCTTGAGCGGCAAGCGAGCAAATCCCAAGAACCCACGCAGCAAGAAGACAAACAGCCATTTGTCTCATTTACCCTTCCCAAAGCAGAAAATTGACATTGTTACAAAGAACGGAAAGCTGCCATATCCTCAAGGAATCGTATGGGCGGATGAGTGCCCACTCATGAGCTGCTTTTTTGCGTATGGGTAGGATACCTCAGCTGCTTGTTCTCCCCATTCCCGCTCTCCCACCAAAAAAATGCCATGTCATCCTTCACTCCGCAATAAAGCGCTTCACTCAAGCTTCCCATCCAAACACCACGAAAAAACATATTGTCTTTCCCCACAATATTCCGTTAAATCGTGAAACGCCCCCGTCCTCTCCCGCAGTATTCACAGGAGACCCGCAAGCCATGCGCCTGCACTTTTGCGTCGCGATCCTCGCCTGCGTGCTTGCATCCACAGCGCACGCCCAACTGAACATCCCCGATCAGCAATATCGCTGCGCGCGAGTGGACACGGCATGTCTCGCATCGGGTAAGCCATCGGCCTCAGAGCTGGGCTTCAGCACCGCCAACCATCATCCCTACTCCATCAACTATGTCGAAATCAAAGACAACGGCGACTACTGGGACCCGCACGAGCTGAACGATGCGCTCGACCAGCTCAACCTCGCCCTCATCGGCGCAAAGCAGCGCACCGCAATTGTCTTCGTTTACGCCCACGGCTGGCAGAACAACGCCAGCGAGCAATGCGGCGACGTGCCCAAGTTCCGCGCCTTCATCTCCGGCCTTGCGGACGAGTACCCCGCAGCCCCCGATGGCGCAGCCCCGCCCATCGTCGGCATCTACCTCGCCTGGCACGGCTGGATGAGCAACGTCGAGCCCTTCAAGCACGTCCTCACCTACTGGCCCGGACGCTCCAGGGCGCGCTTCGTCGGCAGAAGCCGAATGTTCGACGTCGTGCAAGTCATTCAGAAACGAGTCAACGCCGATAAGGAAGTCCGCCGCAACACAATGCTCATCTTCGCGGGACACTCCTTCGGCGCGCGCGTCATGGAAAACGCCATCGACGGCCTGCAAATCGGCACAAAGCATCCCGGTTTCCTGCGCAAGCATTTTGATAATGCTGACTCCGCCGTCAAGCTTGCTCGCAGCCAGCACCACAGCATCAGCGAAGCGCAATCCAGATCCTTCTCTGAGCTGCCCGCAGACCTCATCATCTACGGCAATGCAGCTACATCGTCCGAGCTAACTCGTCGCCGTCTTCATCAAATCAAGTTCATCTGCACCAATCATCCCGAACTATCGTTCTGCAAAGCCGACCCGCTCTATGTCGCCTTCTCCGCCGTTCCCACCGCGGACTGGGCTACCGGCATCGTAATGCCCATCGCCAACCTGGTCATCCCAGACCTTTTCGCGGACCACTTCCATCTCATCTCCGCTGCTGATACCCCATGGCTGCACACCGACGACAACCCCATCCAAGGCTGTCCACAAACGCAGCCTCAGTCGGAATGCTTCAACGTAGTTCAGGGAGAAAATCCGCCCGTGCAATATCACCTGCAACGCATTGATAGCCGCATAGAAGTCCCGGCGGATAAGACCGATCCCTTCTGGATATTCAACGTGGATTCCAACATCTCCAGCGACCACAGCGACGTATGGAACCAGAACGTCCAGAACATGATTACGTCCATCATTCACAGCCATGGCCGCTTCAGGGAGCTGCATCAAAAAGCACAAGCCGCCGCAACTGTCACGAAGGCCAGCTTCTGACCGCGCTCTACGCAAGCACGCGCGAACCCTGAATCAAAATATCTACCAGCCGCCGCGCACTCTGCGGCCATTGCGGCACAGCGGCAACCGTCGAAACCCCATACAGCGCCCGCAGCAAATCCATCGGCGCAATATCTGCGCGAATCTCACCGCTCTCTACGGCCCGCCGCACCAGCGACTCAATCGCTCCCGTAATCAGCCATCCACTGTTTTGAAAGACCTTCGCCGGCCCGCCCGGAATCGAATTCACCGCCGGCAGAATAATCTGCTTCGTCGCAATGTAGTCCACAAACAGCAGCATCCACGCCCGCAGCGCATCCACCGGCGGCAGCTTGGCAGAATACTCTCGCTCCGCCGCCGCCAGCTTCTCCAACTCCGTGCCGTAAACGGCCTCCAGCAGCTCCATCCGCGTAGGAAAATGCCGGTAAAGCGTGCCCGCGCCCACCTTGGCGCGCTTGGCTACCTCGTCCATGCTGAACTCCGCCCCCGACCTCGCAAAGACCTTCTTCGCAGCAGTCAGAATGCGTTCGCGGTTCTCCTGCGCATCGGCGCGCAGCTTGCGCGGAGCAGCTTGTTTTTTACTCACAGCTTTTTTCACAGTCATGCAACAAAATTCCTGCATCCGGAGACACTCTCCGGTTATCTACTCCTAATACGGAGACACTCTCCGTTTTATTCGCAGTTGAAGCGCACGTCAACCCCGGCAAATGGCCAGGCAAGCGCCCTGCGCAAGGAGATTCAGCAAAATGGCAAACACTTTTGGAGCAACCTCCACCACCGACGAAGTCCTCGCCGGCGTAGACCTCAAAGGCAAGCGCATCCTCGTCACCGGCACCTCTGCCGGCCTCGGCGTGGAGACCGCCCGCACCCTCGCCGCACACGGAGCCTACGTCGTCGGCGCGGTCCGCGACCTTAAGAAGGCAGAAGCCGCAACCGAAGAAGTCCGCAAAGCCGCGGCAGCCAATGGCGGCGGTTTCGAGCTCATCGAGCTTGACCTCGCCGACCTCGCCAGCGTTCGCGCCGCTGCTGACAAGCTCGTAGCCAAAGGCGAGCTCTTCGATGTCGTTATCGCCAACGCCGGCGTTATGGCTACACCCTTCGAGCGCACCAAGGACGGTTTTGAGCGGCAGTTCGGCACCAACCATCTCGGCCACTTCGTCTTCGTCAATCGCATCGCCAAGCTGATCCGCGACGGCGGCCGCCTCGTGAATCTCTCCTCATCCGGCCACCGCTTCTCGAATGTCAATCTTGAAGACCCTGGCTTCGAGTCCACGCCCTACGAGCCTTTCGTAGCCTATGGCCGCTCGAAGACCGCAAACGTCCTCTTCGCCGTAGCCTTTGACGCCCGCCACCGTGCTCGCGGAGTCCGCGCAACTGCCGTGCATCCCGGCGGCATTATGACGGAGCTTGCCCGCTACATGCCGGATGGTGCTCTGGAAAACATGGTGAAGACCATCAACGAACAGCTCGCCGCCGAAGGCAAAGGTCCCTTTGAGTTCAAAACCGTTCCGCAGGGCGCGGCAACCTCGGTATGGGCTGGCATCGTTGCTCCGGCGGATGCGGTTGGCGCTTGCTACTGCGAGAACTGCCACGTCAGCGAGGTTGTTCCTGATGACGCGCAGCTCGGCATGCTCAATGAAGGCGTGCGCGGCTATGCGCTCAACCTCGCCAATGCAGAAGCGCTATGGAAGAAGAGCGAAGAGCTCGTCGGCGAAACTTTCTAACTCAACCATCGTTACAAGCTGACCCACGTCCAAAACATGGACGTGGGTCAGTGCCTATTCCTTCCCGCCATACTCCGCAATCAGTTGCAGCGCCGCAGTGTTCACCAGCTTCTTAAAGTGAAACCGCTCTCCCCATGCAAGTGGAGTCACGTCTCGATATTCGTACACGCCCGGAATCTCATATCCGGGATGCAACTCCTTCCGCAGAGAAGCGCGCGCATTCGGGTCCGCGCCATGCTCCAGCAGCAGCCGCGTAAACGGCGCGTCCGGCGTTTCGCCGTGATGATTCATCCAGAAATTCGTCTGCGAAACGACAGTAGAAAAGAGAGCGGTGTGGCCGCCAAAACCATCCGCATCCATCGCGGCGCGCGCATCCACACTCATGCCGCGCTCCAGCAGCCAGCGCGCAATCTCTATCTCGCCATAGTCAGCGCACATATGCAGCAGCGTAGCGCCAGCCAGCGGAGTTCCATGCGTTGCCGTCACCTCATCGAGCGCTCCCATCTCCGGCGGATAGATTTCCTCAAACCGAAACGTCCGTGTCAGCAATTCAGGGTCGCGCCGGAGATGATCTTCCAGCAAATCAATGCGCCCGCGGTGCAGCGCCATCGCGGGCGTATCCGGAAAAACAAATCCATACTCGGCGTAAAGCTCCAGAATGCGATGCTTGTCCAAGGGCCTGCGGCTGTCTGTTCCAAGCACTACATCGACAGGCGCGAGCCTCTCGCCGTTGTCATCGTATAGCCGCGCTCCCAGCTCAAGCAGCAACGCCGTGCCCGCAGAGTTCAGCGTGTAAGCTGCCCCGTCCAATGCGTCATCTTGTGGACGCGGGCTGCCCATCCAGGCGTGCAGCTTGCGAGCTGTTTCAATCCGGCCCTGCAGGCAGGCTCGCCCAAAAGCAAATTGCAGATCCTCGGCTCCCAGTTTGTGCAGCATCTCGATAATTGCGTCCTGCCCCAGGTTGGCAGCGTACGACAACGGTGGTCCCCAGTTGCCCTTAACGCCGCGTGCATCCTCTGTAAGCAGTTCCGGCGCGTGCAGAACAAGGGCGCGAACAGTTTCCACATCTCCGCGCCAGATAGCGTCCGTCATGCGACAGGCAGTTACCAGCCGCGGCCAGCTTGGCAGGCCATAACTGCGTGCAAGCGCCAGTTGCGCATCGGCTAGTTTCGCAGTTGCCGGGGCGATGTGCTCGGGATGGTTTTCCAGCAGGTCAGCAATGGCATCAGTCTCGCCGCGATGCAGCGCTCGCAGAAAATCCTTAGCTTGATGCCTGAGTTGAATGAGGTTGGGACGAACAGGGAAGTGGCGTTTCGCCATAACGAGCCTCCTTTGGATATGCCCGTGTCCGCTCACCGGGGCGAAAAGGAGGTTCGTGAAGAACCTTGGATTGTGCTTTTCACAGGTGGACTCGGTCCTGTCCGCGGACTGGCGGCGCCCTGCGCGCCAGCACCAGTCTATACCAGTTTCTACTCCCTGCCTTTATGCAGCACCAGCACAATTCCCAGCGCAATCACCACGCAGATCAGCGCAAACAGAAACGCACTCGCATAGCCAAACGCACCGATAATCGCACCCGCTGCAGGCCCCACCAGGAAGAACGAAACATCCGAGAAGCCCGTATATACGCCCAGCGCCGAGCCGCGATTCTGCTCCGGCACGCGCTCCACGGCCTCCACGCCAATCGCTGGAAACACCAGCGAAAACCCAAACCCTGAAAGCGCTGCCGCCACCATCGCAATCCACGGCGAATTGCTCAGCCACAAAATCAGCATGCCCACGGACTCGACAGACAGGCATGCAATCGCCACGCGAAAGCCGCCAAAGCGGTCAATCGTAGGAATAAAGAAGACCCGCGCCGCAATAAACGCCACGCCAAAAGCCGTCAGGCAAAGCGCCGCGCCATCCCAGTGCCGGCTTGCATAAAACAGCGTCACAAATGTAGCCAGCACGGAGTAGCCAACACCGCCCAGCGCCAGCGCCACGCCATGCGGAGCCACGCGTCCCAGCACGCTGCTGAACGAAAGCGGCTTTCCATGCACCACCGGAATCGGAGGCTTCGACGCTGCAAAAAACAGGCTGGCCGTTGAAACAATCAGCGTCAGCACGCCAATCGAGCCAATTCCCCAGTGGCTTTCCAGAATCACGCCCAGCGGCGCGCCCATGGCAATCGCGCCATAGGTGCTGATGCCGTTAAAGCCAATCACCCGCGCCGTGTGCTCCTGCCCAACCGCACTGATGCCCCAAAGCGTAGCGCCCGTGGACCCAAGACTCTCGCCCACACCCAGCGCCAGCCGGCTCGCAATCAAAGCCGTCATGCTGAGCCAAGGCCAATGGGGCAACAGGTCCGCCGCCAGCAGAAAAATACCGCTCAGCGCGCAAACTCCCATGCCCCACAGCACCGAAATCTTCGCCCCAAGATGGTCCGAAATATGCCCCGCCCAGGGCCGCGAAAGAAACGTGGCAATGTACTGAATCCCAATGACCAGCCCGGCCAGCGCCGCCGAAAACCCCATCTGCAGATGCACATGCGGCGGCAGAATCGCCAGCGGAAGCCCGATGGAGAGATAAACAACAAACGTAAACGCCGTATAGCTGACAATGCGCAGCGCCGTAGGCGCATTGTCCACGCGCGGCGAATTAGCCGCAGTCAAATTAGAAGTGGAGGAGGCCACATTTCATTATAAAGAGCAGGAACTTCCGCAATTTCGCCGTCTGAGACAAAGCGAACGTAAACTAATCAAGATGGGAACGGGTTTCCATATCGAGAATTTCGGCTGCCGCGCCGCACGCGCTGATGGGGAAGCTGTCGCCGAGCGCCTCAGCGCCTCCGGCCTCACCGCGCAGCCGCTCCGCGAAGCTGATGTGGTCGTCGTCAACACCTGCAGCGTCACCGCCGAGGCCGATCGCGAAGCCCGCTCCTACATCCGCCGTATCCGCCGCCTCAACCCCGAAGCCAAAATCGTCGTCACCGGCTGCTATGCCCAGCGTGCCCCGGAAGAAATCTCCGCCCTCGAAGGCGTCTCCGCCGTCATCGGCAACAGTCACAAGGCCCTCGCGCCACAAATCGCTCTGAGCCTGGCAACCAGCGCAGCAACTGAATCTGCCCCCGTAGTCCCGCTAGCCTCGCTCACCAGCAATGGTGCGCCAATTTGGGCCGACGACACCTTCGCCCACTCCTTTTTAGAAGAAGCGCAAGTAGCCCCCGGCGCACAGACTCGGCCCAATCTCAAGATTCAGGAAGGCTGCTCCAATCGCTGCACCTTCTGCGTAATCCCGCAGACCCGCGGCAATTCCCGCAGCCTCCCACCGGAAGCCATCCTCAGGCAAGTCCGCAACTTCATAGCCAACCAGGGTAGGGAACTCGTCTTCTCCGGCATCAACCTCGGCCGTTGGGGACGCGACTTAAGCAGCGAGCAAACCCTCCCCGCACTCCTCCGCATCATCTTGACCGAAACCAACCTCCCCCGCCTCCGCCTAAGCTCCATCGAGCCCATGGACTGGACCGGCGACCTCATCGCCCTTTTCCGCGACTTCAGCCCTTCGCGCCTCGCCCGCCACGCGCATCTGCCTCTGCAATCCGGCTCAGACGCCGTCCTCCGCCGCATGCACCGCCGCTACCGCCCCTGGCACTACGTCGAAAAAGTAGCCGCCCTCGCAGCCGCATGTGGAGACGAGCTAACCCTCGGCGCAGACGTAATGGTAGGCTTCCCTGCCGAAACCGACACCGAATTTACCGAGACGTATGAGTTCATCCGTGCGCTCCCCTTCGGTTACCTGCACCTCTTCCCGTTCTCTCCGCGCCCCAACACCCGCGCTTGGCAGTTGCATCAGCAGTCGCCCGTGCCGCCCCACGTCGTAGAGCAGCGCATGCAGGCCCTCCGCGATTTGGCCGCCGCCAAAACCCGTGCCCACCGCGCCCAAATGATTGGCCGCACCCTCGACGCAATCACGCTGCACACTTCCGCCACCCTCGCAGCCTCTGGCAAAACCACCGCGCTCACCGCCAACTTCCTCCCCGTAGTTGTGGAAGCTCAAATCCCCGCCAACACCCTTCTGCAACTCGAAATCACCAGCCTCACAGAAGACAACGAACTCCTTGCACACTCTCCTGTGCGCCCCGTGCTTGACACTGCCGCAGAACAAGCGCACGATTGAGCACAAATAGCGGCAGTAGCCTTATCACAGCCGCATCACGGCGAGCACCGGCACGACCTTCCTCAAATAATTTCCAGCGATCGCAGCTGCGTTCCACGCGGCTGCTGCGTTTTTATTCCTTGGCACAGCGACCCGAACTCCAGTTGAACTGGCACGCCCAGTTATTCGGAACGGAGGAAAGTGCAATGAAATCCACCACCACACGCGTACCCAATGAAATCGAATCCCGAGCCGCCAAGGCTCTCGACGCCCTGCTGCACCAGTCCTCCGCCATCCACACGCGGGAGATTCGCTTCGAGCCCGCGCGGAGCCGGTGCAGCCTCTCCGCCAACATTGATATTTTTGGCCGCCATCACCGCCTCGTCTGCGGCGTCTCCGACGGCGAACCCGAGCACGTCCGTGAGGAGCTAACCCGTCTGCAGCGCTGCTCCGCCGGCAGAAAAGGCCACCCCATGCAGGTGCTCATCGCGCCCAGCCTTTCGCCACAGGTCCGCGCCCTCTGCGAGCAGCAGCACGTAGCTTTTCTCGACCTCACCGGCAACGCTCGCCTCGAACTCGGCGAAGTCCTCATAAGCCGCCGCGCAACAGGCGTCCACTGACGCATCTGTCGCGCAAACGTAACCAAACCGATGGTATACTCAGGGTGCGTTTTCCCGCAGGCAATCGTATCCAAATGAGCCACGGGAACACATTGGAGGAGTACCATCGCATTCGATAAACGAGCAGCCAAGTCCTTTATTCGCATTAATGACCGGATTCGAGCGCGCGAGATTCGCGTAATCGACGAAAACGGGGAACAGCTCGGCATTCTGCCGCCCTTTGAGGCGCTGAAGATCGCCCGTGAACGCGGGCTTGATCTCGTCGAAGTGTCGCCCAACGCGCAGCCCCCGGTCTGCCGCATTCAGGACTACGGCCGTTTTCTCTACGAGAAGGAAAAGAGCGAGCGCGCAGCCCGCAAGAAGCAAAAGGTCATCACCATCAAGGAAGTCAAGTTCTCCGTCACTGTGGACGAGCACGACTACCAGACCAAGAAGAACCAGGCCGTCAAGTTCCTCATCGGTGGCGACAAGGTAAAGGCCAGCCTGCGTTTCCGTGGCCGCCAGATGGCGCACCGCGACCTCGGCTACAAAATCATCAACCGGCTCATTCAGGACATCGGCGAGGCCGGAACGGTGGAGTTCATGCCCCGCATGGAAGGCACCACCCTGCACGCCATTCTCGCGCCCAGCAAAAAGGCCGAAGCCCCCAAGCCCAAGCCCGCAGTACCTGAGGCCCCTGCTCCCGCAGCCCCCGCTGTGCAATAAATCTTCCGGTCACCCCAATCTCCTGTGTCCCACCCTTCCGCGTAGTTTGTGGAAGGGTAGGACACCCATACCTTCAGCTCTCCCGTCCCCGCTCTCCCGCCATCCAGCTAAAAGCTAAAATCTGTTCTCCTAAAAATCTCACGTCATCCTTTGACCCCATATGTATGCTGTTCCCATGCCTTTCAACAGGGTTTCTCGTACATCGCTCAGCCTTGGTCTGTTTTTAGCCTTTGGTGCCTTTCTTCACGCGGCAGATTCCCCGCGTTTCCCCACCACAGATGACCTGCGCCACCTCAAAGCCGTTGGCAGCCCCACACTCTCGCCCGATGGAAAATCCGTCCTCCTCACCGTCACTGAATCCACTGCCGATGGAGCCAAGAGCCACATCTGGATTCTCTCCACCTCCGGCGACAAGGACTCCCTGCGCCAGCTAACCAACGGCCCGCAGACAGAAAAGCGTGGCGAGCGCGGCGCACAGTGGTCGCCCGACGGCAAAGCCGTCTTCTTCCTCGCCCACCGCGGCGAACACACCCAGCTCTATCGTCTCGACCTGCGCGGCGGAGAAGCCCAGCCCTACGAGCTGAAGGTCACTCCCATCGTCGATGACTCCAAGGAGAAGAACTTCATCCCTCCCGCCAGCGCTGAGAAGAAAGACGACAAAAAATCCGATAGCAAGAAGGAAGAGAAGAAAGACGAGCAGCTTGAAATCGACGTAAACAGCTACGCCATCTCCGCCGACGGCAAATGGCTCGCCATCGTAGCCCGCGACCCGCAAACCCCCGGCGAAAAGAAAGCCCGCGACGCCAAGGCCGACGCCGAATGGGTGAATCATGAAACCCACCGCACGCGCCTCTATCTCGCCGCTCTCAAACCAGATGGTTCGCTCGACGGAGCATTGAAGCTCACCGGCGTCGAGCCGGAAGTGCGCGGCGTCGAGTGGTCGCCCGTTGCCGATAAGCTGGTCGTCACCACCGGCAAGCCCAACGAGCAGTCCGACCTCGGCCCCGCAGCCTCCGCATGGCTCCTCGACGCAGCCACGCCCGGCACCGCCACCAAGGTTGAATCCATTCCCGCCACCGTTGGCGGAGTCTCTTTCTCCAAAGATGGCAGCACGCTTGTCTTTGCCGCTCTCACGCCGGAAGACGCGCCCCCAGGCTACGATGAAATCTTCGCCGTACCCGCCTCCAGCGCCGCGGCCAAGCCCATCAGCCTCTCTTCCGGCTTCGCGGGCCAGTTGCGCGGCGGCTCGCTCTACTTCCTCCCCGATGGCTCCGTCATTACGGAAGCCGCCATCGGCACACGCAGCACCCCGGTCAAGCTCACGCTCAACGGCAGCGCCAAACCCGCTCCCATCGACCTCGGTTCCGCGATAGCCTCCAGCCTCAACACCAATCCCAATCAAACCGGCTGGGTATGGCTCGCCGAAAGCGGCGGCAATCCCACCAAACTTTGCTACGCCTCCAGCCTCGGCAGCCCTTGCACCACCCTGCCCATCCCTGAGCTGGCCCCCGCCGATCTCAAATCCACAGAGCCGCAACTGGTCCAGTGGAAGTCCGGCAAGTTCACCATCGAAGGCCTGCTCTACCTGCCCCCGCAAGCGCAGTCCGGCAAAGTTCCTCTCGTGGTCGATGTCCACGGCGGCCCCTTCGGTGCATGGGCCAACCGTCACGACCCCTATGCGGACTTCTTCCTCGGCCACGGCTGGGCCATCCTCCGCCCCAACCCACGCGGCTCGTCCAACTACGGCGTAGCCTTCGCGGCGGCCAATAAAAATGACCTCGGCGGCGGCGATTATCAGGACATCATGGCCGGCGTCGATTACGTCCTCTCCAAGTTCCCGCTCGACTCCAGCAAGATGGCCCTCATGGGCTACAGCTATGGCGGAGAAATGGCTGGCTTCGTCGAAGGCAAAACCGACCGCTTCAAGGCCATCATCTCCGGCGCGCCCGTCATCGACCAGTTCAGCGAGTACGGAACCGAAGGCGGCTCATGGTACGACCGCTGGTATTACGGCAAGCCGTGGGAGCACTTCGAGGATGCCTGGCGTCAAAGCCCGCTCTCCGGAGCAGCCAGGGCCAAAACGCCCTTCCTGCTCATTCAAGGACAAGCCGACACCACCGACCCCGTAGGACAGGCCGAGGAGATGTACCGCGCCCTCCGTCAGGAAGGCGTCCCCGTCGAGCTCGTCACCTATCCCCGCGAAAACCACGGCCCGCTGGCTACCGGCATCTTCGGACGCCCCTCGCCAGAGCCATGGCACGGCTACGATGGCCGCCAGCACATCATCGACTTCCTGAACAAGGCTTTCGGGGTCAACTAACCACAAACGCCAGCCGGGTGCCCTCGGTCCCTCGCATTTGGGGACCGGGGATACCCATACCGCTAGTTCCCCCCGCCTAAGCTTTCCCACAAGTAAAAAGCCCTGTCATCGTGAGCGCAGCCAAAGGACATGCAGTTGTCTTCACGTAGGCTGATCGAAGGCATTCATCCTCCGCCACCTGCTCAGTGCTTTCCCAGCACATTCGCCGCCGAGCGCAGCGTAAACTCCAGAGACTCCCGCGGAACGCTTTCCACAAAGGGCCTAATCGCCCACCCCAATCCCGCAGGAATGGACCGCGTAAGCGACACGGATTCAATCTGGATATACAGACCGCCGTCCCCTTCCTCATAGGACCAGTAACTGTTCAGCCGCCACAGAAAACCATGTTCTTCCTGCAGGCTCAAAGCGCGTTCCTTGCTCGTCCCTGCGGAATCAATCTCCGCCACTCGCGTACTCCGCGAAATGCTGTAGCCATGCTGTGCATCAAGCCGCGCAAAGGCCACGTCATAATTTAAATCCATCACAACGGTAAGCACATGCTTCTGGCGAACCCGCATGGATGCGGTAATGTAATCCACCCCGCGGTCGCTATGCTCCCCCAGCAGCCTGGCCTGCACAACCTCAGGGGAAAAGTACCGGGGATAGGAGTTGAAATCCTTCATCAGTCGCTCAAACTCCGCACTTCGCCCTCCGGGCACAAACGCCGTTCCGCGCCAGTGGTGCAGCATCGCACCGGGAAAGTCCGAATTTGCTCCATCCGCGGGCTTCTCAATAACCAGTTCCCCACGGCGCAGCCGGGCTTTCGTCTCCCCATCCAGGCTCAACCCAGCCACAAAACCGGCTTGCGACTGGTGCTGACGCGCCAACCGGGACTCAATCGTCTGCAAATAAGAATCAAAGCCAGCAGTCGCGGCAGGCCGTGGGGAGTCGGCAGCGCATGCCTGACCGCCCGTGCGCAGCAATGCAAGGAGCAGAGCTGCCACCAAAGGCCGCAACATTTGCTGGAATTTCCGTCTTTGCCGCATTCTTCAGTCATATTGACGCGTCAGGCTGGCCAAACGCAATCGAGTTTTATAGCGGAATAACTCGTTCTGGGATATACTGATTTAGTGCCTTTGCGCGCGGAATCTGCGTGTGTGGAGGCCTCTGCGACTGGGGGAACCCCGGTCCAGGACGAGAAGAAAATGCCCAAGTTGAAGACGCATACGGGCGCGGCCAAGCGCTTTAAGAAGACTGGAACCGGCAAAATCAAGCGGAACCAGACCAAAGTGCGGCACATCCTTACGTCGAAGTCGCCCAAGGTGAAGCGCAAGCTCGGCAAGTCCGTGCTCGTTTCCGACGGCGATCACGCGAAGGTAGCGCGCATGATCCCCTACGCCTGAGCTTCTTAGCCGCTCCAGTTGAGCGGCAAAAGAATGGGCCTTTGTGGAAAGGCCCCCGAACGAGTTTCTTTAGAGACAAGTTCGAGTGAATCAGGAACAGAATTGAGCGAGTGAAGAGGCCGGCCATTGTGGCCATCCAGCCTCCAGCCGCGTAAGCCACAGCAACCCAATGGAGAAACAGCAATGCCCCGCGTAAAACGCAGTACCAAGCGTAGTGACCGCCGCAAAAAGATTCTTGAGCGCGCAAGTGGTTACTTCCTCACAAAGTCCAAGCTCTACCAGGCAGCCCAGGAAGCCGTCGAGCGCGGCCTGAAGTTCGCCTACACCGGCCGTAAGCAGAAGAAGCGCCAGTTCCGTTCGCTCTGGATCGTGCGTATCTCTGCCGCTGCCAAGCAGAACGGCACCAGCTATTCGCAGTTCATCAACGGCCTCAAGAAGGCCGGCATCGAACTCGACCGCAAGATTCTCGCCGACATCGCCGTCCACGACGCCGCTGGCTTTACCAAGCTCGTCGAGCAGGCGAAAGCCGCTCTGGCGAGCCAAGCAGCCGCCTAAGCGAGCGAGCCGAGCAGTCCCTGAAAAGGCCCCGCATCGCGCGGGGCCTTTTCGTTTGCATGCAACACGCCCCGCGTTCCTTCCAACGTATATCCGTGAAGTATTCTGAGACTTACGCATGACGAACGAAGCGATTCCCACTCTTACGGCTTTCGACGAAGCCTCCCTTGATAAAGCCTTCGCCGCGCTGGAAGCCCAGGCGAAAGCGGACGCATCCTCCATCGACGGTCCCGAAGCTGTCGAAGCCTTCCGCCTCGAATGGCTAGGCCGCAAACAGGGCCGACTGCAGGATGTCTCCGGCAAGTGGCTCAAAGCCGCGCCGCCCGAAGCCAAAAAGCTCCTCGGCCAGAAGTTCAACGCGCTGAAGGCCACCGTGGAAGCCCTGCTCGACCAGGCCGCCGGAGCAGGCCCCAGTGACGCCGCTCTCGCCGCCGAAGCCATCGACATCACGCTCCCCGGCACGCGCCGCCTCACCGGTGCCGAGCACCCCATCACCAAAACGCTCAACGAAATCGTCAGCGTCTTCGCCTCACTCGGCTTCTCCGTCGGCGTCGGCCCCGAAGTCGAAACCGACTTCTACAACTTCGAGAGCATGAACTTCCCGCCCGGCCACCCGGCCCGCGACACGCAGGACACGCTCGTTATCGCCAATCAGGACCGCCGCCCCCTGCGCGACCGCCTGCTGCTCCGCACGCACACCAGCCCCGTGCAGATGCGCACCATGGAAAAGCAGCCGCCCCCGGTCCGCATCGTCATCCCCGGCAAAGTTCACCGCAATGATGCGGCAGACGCCACCCACTCGCCCATCTTCCACCAGGTGGAAGGCCTCTGCGTGGACACCAACATCACCTTCAGCGACCTCAAGGGCACGCTCGACTACGCAATGAAGGCGCTCTTCGGCTCGTCCGTCAAAACGCGCTTCTTTCCCTCGTTCTTCCCGTTCACCGAGCCCAGCGCCGACGTGCAGATTAGCTGCATCTTCTGCGGCGGCAAGGGCTGCCGCAAGTGCAAACAGAGCGGCTGGATTGAGCTTCTCGGCTGTGGCATGGTGGACCCCGCCGTCTTCGCCTTCGCGGCGGAAAAACAGCCAGCCTACGATCCGAAGAAGATTTCTGGCTTCGCCTTCGGAATGGGCGTCGAGCGTATCGCCATGATGAAGTACGGCGTGAGTGAAATTGGGCAGTTCTACGCGGGAGACATGCGCTTCCTGGGGCAGTTTGCATGAAGACTTTGACGAAATGGTTGCGGGCCATTCTCCCCGCACTCCCTGTTGACGATGCACAACTCGCGGAAGATTTGACTCTGCGCGGCATCGCGGTCGAAGGCGTTTACAACCTCGGCACAAACAACGGCTCGCTCTACGAAATGGACATCACGACGAATCGCGTCGATGCCATGAACCATTACGGCGTAGCCCGCGAAGCCGCGGCCATCTACAACCTTCCTCTGCCAGTGCTGAGCTATCCGCTGGCCGAAGCAAAGCCCGGCACAGCCTTCTCTGTCGCTATCGAAGCCGAAGACCTCTGCGGCCGCTTCACCGCCCGCGTCCTGCGCGACGTAAAAATCGGCGAGACAAAAGACTGGTTCCCCGGTGCGGAAGTCGCAACGTATTTCGGCCTTCTCGAACAAAAGAAAATCTCCAACGCCGTAGACGCCACGAACTACGCATGGCTTGCGATGGGCCAGCCCACGCATGCCTTCGACCTCGACAAAATCGAAGGGGGCATCATTGTTCGCCGCGCCCGCAAGGGAGAAAAGCTCAAGACCCTCGACGGCATCGAGCGCGCGCTCGACCCTGAAGACCTCATCGTCGCCGACCACGCCAAGCCGCTCGGCCTCGCCGGAGTCATGGGCGGCTGGGATTCTATGATTACGCCTGAGACGAAGAACGTCCTCGTCGAAGCCGCATGGTTTGACCCCATGGCCGTCCGCCGCACCGCCCGCCGCCACGGCCTGCATACCGACGCAAGTCACCGTTTTGAGCGCGGCGTGGATTTCAACGCATGCGAGACCGCCTCGGCCATCGTGACCGGTATTCTCCTCGCCAACGGCGGCCACATTGAAGGCGAATTTGTCGATGTGCGCGTTCCAGCCATCGAAGCAAAGACCGCCGACCGCAAGCCAGTAGAACTGGCTCTCAGCGAAGTCCACCGCCTCCTCGGAACAACCATCGACAAAGAAGGCATCACCGCCGAAACCGTCGAGAAGGTCCTCACCGCATTGGGCTGCAAGCTGACCGCGCAGCCCGGCGAAGCACCCGCGTGGCAAGTCACACTGCCAAGCTGGCGGCTCGATATCTCGCGTGAGATCGACCTCATCGAAGAAGTCGCCCGCGTCTACGGCTACAACGGTTTTGCCAACACGCTGCCTGCCTTCGGAGAAGGCATCAAAGCCCTGCCATGGGCGGAAGCGGAAGCAACCGTTCACGCCACGCTGCGCGCCGCGGGCTTCCACGAGGCCATCGCCAGCACCTTCTGCTCCGCGACAGATGCGGCACTGACCGCGCCTCAACCCGGCCTCGTCGTTCCGCTCGGCAATCCGCTCAGTGAAGAGGCCGGCGTCATGCGCCCGTCGCTCGTTCCCGGCATGCTCGCCATGGTCGCCGGCAACCTGCATCGCGATGTCAGCGACGTACGCCTTTTCGAGCTGGGCACAGTCTTCAGCGGCACAACCGAAAAGGTAGAAGAGCGCCCCGCCCTGAGCTTCGGCGCCGCAGGTTCGCTGCCTGAGCAGGGAGCGCTCCACGCCAGCCGCTCCATCGACTTCCACGACATAAAGGGAGTCATAGAGCAGGTGCTGGCGCGCTTCCAGCTTGACTCCGTGTATTTCGATCGCTTTCCCGCAGAAGCAGGCCTGACTCCCGAATGGCTGCATCCCTACCGCGCCGCCCGCATTGTTGCCGATGGCCTCACCGTGGGTTGGTTCGGCCAGTTGCATCCAAAAGAAGCCACGGCACGCAAGCTGAAAGACGCAGTGTTAGTCGGCGAAATCTATCTCGACCGCCTCTACAAGCTGCCGCTGCACAAGCCCGCCGCTCGCGAAGTCTCTCGCTTCCAGCCTGTTCGCCGCGATTTCTCGCTCGTCCTTGAGCAAAGCGTCGCATGGGAAACCGTGAACGCCGCTATGGCCTCGCTGCAAATTCCCGAACTGGTTGAGTGGCGTCCGCGCGAGCTCTTCCGCGACCCGAAACTGGGCGCAGGCGAGTACGCTCTTCTGCTCGGAGTCACCTTCCAGGCCCCGGACCGCACCCTGCGCGAAGACGAATTGCAGGAATGGCAGGCCAAAGTGGTGCAGGCCGTTAGCAAGGCTGGTGCGCGTCTGCGTTCTTAGCCCAGGAAACCTCCCGTGGCGCGTCTATACTCGTACAGAAATCACGCGCCGCGTGGAGGTTTTTTAGATGCCCGAAACTACAGTAGAGTCCGAAGTAACAGAGGTTGCGGAAAAGATTCAGCAGCCCGCAAACAGCGCCGCCGAGCCTGCCTCACTGGCACTGAGCGTGGATGAGTTCACTGCTCTCGAAGAGCGCGTGCTGCGCGCCGTGAATCTCGTCAAGCGCGAGCGAGTAGCCCGCGAGTCCGCCGAGACCCACGTAAAAGAGCTGGAAGCCAAGCTGGTTGACCACACCACCAGGATTAACGAGCACGAAGAACAAATCCTTGAGCAACTCGGGCAGGTAGAGCAACTGCAGGGCGAAGTAAAGTCGCTGCGCTCTGAGCGCGAACACGTGCGTGAACGCGTGGAGCGCCTGCTTTCCCAACTCGACGCGCTGGAGATTTAACGCTTATGGAGCAGCAGGAACTGGCCAACTACGTAACGGTTGAAATTTATGACCAGACGTATCACCTGTTTGGTCACGATGAGGAGCACATCCGCGGGCTTGCCGCGCAAGTGGACGCAAAGATGCGTGCCGTTGCCGAGCAGGGACGTACGGTGGATTCGCTGCGTGTAGCCGTTCTTGCCGCGCTCAACCTTGCTGACGAGCTTTCGCTCTCGCAGCAAACAACCAAGGGCGTAAAGCTTGGTCATGTTCGCGCTGCCGCGCTGCGTGGCTTGCTGGATGAGGTGCTGGAAGCGGATCTCAAGTCAGCTTCGTAGCACTGAACGCACATGTGTGCTGCAAACGCCGTCCGCATATGGGCGGCGTTCGCATTTGAAACGACTTATGCCGCGTAGCATAACCTGCCCATCCGGCACAAGACTTGCAATTCCTCGCCGCAGCCCCTACTATCCGCAATAGAAACCGGCCTGCAAAGCAGGTGCAGTGGTCAACGTCGGATGAACCAACATTCATTGAACAGGGGCTCGACTCGAATAATCGGTTCTGTGTGCCGTGTCCGCCAGTCCGGAATGCCTAAGGAACCGCGGAGAGTCCCACCGTCTTAGGACGGGTTCACCGGCGCATCACTCACGGCCCAGTGGGTCGGGTTCTACCCTTCTAAGCGGGTGCACCAGTTATCCTGAACATGGTGCATCCCGTTCTCTTCCACATCGGTCCTCTATTCATCCCGAGCTACGGCGCAATTGCCGCGGTCGGCGTGCTGCTCGCGCTTCTGCTTGCGCAGCGACTGGCCTCTATCGCAGGCCTCATTCCACAGCAGGTATGGAATCTCTCCATTGTTGGCCTGTGCGCAGCCCTTGTTGGTGCGCGCCTGCTGCTTATCCTTGCCAACTGGCGTGACCTGCTGGCGCATCCCCTGTGGATGCTCGGTCTGGCCATGATTCACAACCCTCTGCTCGCAGGCGCAGGAGCGCTCGCTGGCATTCTCGCCGCAGGATTCTATGCCTGGCGCATGAAGATGCCTCTGCTCGCAACAGCCGACGTGCTTGCTGCTCCCCTGTTACTTGGCCTCGCCTTGGAACAAGTAGGCGCGCTGCTAGCTGGCTCCGGCTTTGGCAGCGTAGCCACGGTGCCGTGGGCCGTTGTCTACACCGACCCGCTGGCAACGCGCTGGAGCGGCACTCCGCTCGGCGTCCCGGTGCATCCCGTGCAGGCCTACGCAGCTTTCGGATTGCTGACACTCGCAATCGTGCTCGTAGCCCTCATGTATCTTCGCGCCCGCTCCGGCGACGCCACCGGCATCGCGCTCATGGGCGGCGGCGCAGTTCTTTTCCTCACGGAGTTCTGGCGTGACCGCGAAGGCCGCGGCGCAGTGCTGCACGGCGCGCTCGACTACCCGCAAATCGCAGCCATCCTCATGGTTCTGTTAGGCTCCATATTGCTGCGCGAAAGAAAAGCAACCGAGGTGCGGCATGCCTGATTCTCAAACACTCGTAGCCCCCGCAGAAGCTGCCGGACAGCGTCTCGACGCCTTCCTCGCATCGCAGCTCGATGGCGTAAGCCGCTCGCGCGTGCAGTTGCTGCTGGACCAGGGCAGCATCCACATCCAGGGCGAAGTCCCCAAAGCATCCCTCAAGCTTCGCGGTGGCGAGCAGATTGAAATCCACGGTGAACCGCGTCCCGTGCCGTTGAAGGCCACAGCGGAAGACATTCCGCTCGACGTCCTCTACGAAGACGACAACCTCGCCATCCTCAACAAGCCTGCCGGAATGATGGTCCACGCAGGCGCAGGGCAGAATGAAGACGAGAGCAGCAAAGGAACGCTCGTCAACGCGCTGCTGCACCGTTTCCACAAGCTCTCCTCAACCGGTGGCGAGCTCCGTCCCGGCATCGTTCATCGCCTCGATAAAGACACCAGCGGCCTCATCGTCGTAGCCAAGAACGACAAAACCCACGCCGCGCTCGCAAAAAAATTCTCTGGCCGCGAGATGAAGAAGACCTACATCGCGCTGGTGCAGGGAAACGTCGAGCGTGACCGCGGCACCATCAACGCCGCCATTGGCCGCGACCCGGTACGCCGCACCCGCATGACAACCCGCGTATCGGAAGAGAGTGCCCGCTCCGCCATCTCGCATTACACCGTTCTGCGCCGCATCAGCACGCGGTTTGGCAAGTTCACGCTCGTCGAGGTGCGCATCGAGACCGGACGCACTCACCAGATTCGCGTGCACATGTCTTCCATCGGCCACCCCGTCGTGGGCGACACGCTCTACGGCGCATCCAGCCAGCTTACCGATCAGGTTGCCTCCAACGTCATCACCACCCGCGCCGCGCGCCGCAACAGGCCAGCGGAGCGGCTTTCGCTTAAGCGTAACTTTCTGCATGCGGCTGAGTTGGAATTCGCTCACCCCATCACCGGCAAGCAAGTCCATTGGAATGCACCTCTTCCTGCCGAGCTTGAAGAGTTTCTTGTACGTCTGGAGGCAGGCACAGATGCGTCAAAAAGCGCTTGATAGAATGCTTGCAAGATTTTCGATTGATAGAATAAAGGCAGTCATGGACGCGCGAGTTTTCCCTTCTGCGCCGGTTCGCCGGCGGTTGTTTCAGCACACAGGCATGGCCTTCCTGGCCATTGGCTCGGTCTTTTCGCTGGCCGCTCAACAGCCGGCTCCGCAACAGCCTGCCCAGCAGCCCGCACAACAGGCTCCTGCTCAGCAGCAGCAACAGGCTTCTGACGACGGCCCCATCCTGCACCTCGGCGCCAACGAAGTGAACCTGATCTTTACGGTCACGGACAAGCACGGCCATTACATCCCTAACCTGCAGCAGAATGATTTTGCGTTGCTCGACGATCAGAAGGCGCCCGCCAGGGTTACCTCTTTCCGTCAGCAAACCAATCTGCCGCTGCGTGTAGGCATCGTGATTGACGCCAGTACCTCCATCCGCACGCGCTTTGAATTCGAGCAGCAGTCGGCAGTCGAGTTCCTGCTCGAAACCCTCAAGGCCCGCAGCGACCAGGCATTCGTAATGGGCTTCGACGTGACGCCCAGCGTCAAGGCCGACTGGACCAACAACATTGATGCGCTGGAAACCGGCATCAACCGCCTGCGCCCCGGCGGCGGTACCGCCATGTTTGACGCCGTCTACACCGCATGCCGCGACAAGCTGCTGACGCAACGCGGCCCCGAGCCCTATCGCAAGGCCATGATTCTCATCACCGACGGCGATGACAACCAGAGCCGCGTGCGCGAGGACGAAGCCATCAAGATGTGCCAGCGCTCCGAGACCATCATCTACGCCATCAGCACCAACTGGACACCGAGCCGCGGCAAGGGCGACAAGATTCTCGCCGACATGGCCACGGAGACCGGCGGACAGGTCTTCTTCCCACCATCGGTAGAAGAGATGTCGTCCAGCTTCAAGGACATTCAAGCCGAACTGCGCAGCCAGTACCTGCTGACCTACACGCCGGCAGACTTCAAATACGACGGAGCCTTCCGGTCAATCTATCTCTATTGCAACGACCGTCGCTATCTGGTCCGCGCCAAAAAGGGATACTTCGCGCCATCCGCACAATAAGTGCTGCGCGCACGGCGAACCGCTACTGCGTCGCAAACACATCAACATCCATGCCTGCTCTCAACACATGAGAGCGGACATTTTTATTCGCCAGCGAGAGACATAAGCCGTATCTGACGAATCGGAATTTGATTCTTCGGAGGGAGCAGGGGCCTTCAGGCCCCTGAAGAGAGGCTCAGGTTTGCGGGGCTTTAGCCCCGGCTTATTCTCTGAATGCCATGCAGGTTCCAAAATCCGGTTTGTCATACGCAGAAAAGCAATCCGCTAACCTGCTAACTCGCTATCGCGCAAAGCGCGGCTAACTCGCAAAAGCAAATCCATTTCAGAAAACCCTCCCCACCTCTTTTCCCATTTCGCAACTCGTCACCTTTTTTTCGCGCAGCGGCTGATGGCGCACGCAGCCGCTCCGATGAATACCGGGAAGAGCGGTACAGGGAGCAGGGCTGTGATCCGGCTGGCAATTTCGTGCGATATCTGCGGGGCAGAGAAGAAACAGACGAATCACTGGTTTGTTGCCTATGAGCAGGGCGGGGAACTACGCATCGGCGGTTGGGCTTCGCGATTTTGCAAGAAGGCTGGCGCGCGGCATCTTTGCGGGCAAACCTGTTTGCACAAGCTGGTTGATGAATTCATGGCGCAGACGATTGCTGAAGACCGCGCTGCCGCCGAGCCGGAAGCTTCAACGGAACAAGCAGCGCCAGAGCCGCATCTCGCAGCGCAACATATCCCCGAAACGCAACGTGCGGAAAGCAAATCTGTGGAACCGCGCGTTTTCTCAATCGACGCCAGCCTTACCTCATCCTCTGCCTATGACGATGAGTTCGGTTCTTCTGCACGTCTCATTACCAACACGGAGCCAGTAAGCGATACGCCCGTTGCCCGCGAAGCAGAAGCGGCACCGAAGCATGTTTCGCACCAGTGGCGAGCCGACGCATGGCAACGGGAGCGCGAACGCGGCCAGCATAACGAGGCCGGTTCGCGCCGCCACAAGTTTTAGCTGGCCAGCATTGCCAGCAACGCAGCTTCATCCAGCACGGCAATACCAAGCTCGCGTGCCTTGTCGAGCTTGGAGCCGGCTTCCTCGCCCGCGACCACGTAGCTCGTCTTTTTACTCACCGAGCCGGAGACTTTCCCGCCTGCGGCTTCAATCTTTTGCTTAGCCTCATCGCGAGTAAGCGTCGGCAGCGTGCCCGTCAATACAAACGTCATGCCCGCAAGCTCCGTTGAACGCTGCTTCTTCTCCGCAGTCATCACAACGCCCTTTTCTCGCAGGCTTTCTACAAGGTGCCGATTGGCAGGCCGCGCAAAGTAAGTGTGAATCGACTCGGCAATCTTTGGCCCAACCTCTTCCACACGTTCCAGCTTTTCAACTCCCTCTGGTCCAGCTTCACTGGTGGCGATAAGTTCGTCGATTGAGCCGAACTCCTCCGCAAGCAGTTGCGCCGTGCGCTCGCCGACAAAGCGAATACCAAGCCCCATCAACACGCGCGCAAGCCCTGCATGCTTCGAGCGTTGAATCTCCGTGAGCAGAGCTTTCGCAGATTTCTCCGCAAAGCGGTCAAGGCTTACCAATTGCTCTTCCGTCAGCGAGTAAAGGTCAGCAACGTGATGCACAAGCCCACGGTCAAGCAGTTGTGCAACTACAGCCTCGCCCAGCCCTTCAATGTTCATCACATCGCGTGAGCCAAAGTGCAGCAGCGTCTCACGCAACTGCGCCGGGCAATCGGCATTCACACAGCGCCAGTCCACTTCGCCTTCCGCACGGTCCAGCACACTGTTGCACTCGGGGCATGTGCTGATGCGCACAAACTGCGCATTGTCCGAAGGCTTCACCACGCGGATAACCTTGGGAATCACATCGCCGCCTCGTTCAATCTCCACGACATCGCCAGGCCGCAGCCCACCAAGGCGTTCAATGAACTCCCAGTTATGCAGCGTTACGCGGCTCACCGTAGTGCCGCCAACAAAAACCGGAGCCACATCTGCAACCGGCGTAACCTTCCCCGTGCGTCCAACCTGCCAGAGAATATCTTGGATAGTTGTTTCAGCAGTCTGCGCAGCAAACTTGTACGCAATAGCCCAGCGCGGTGCGCGGCCCGTATAGCCAAGACGCAACTGCGTGGCATGCGAGTCCACCTTAATCACCACGCCATCAATTTCATAACCAAGCCCTGCACGCTGTTGTTCCGACTTCGCAATGAAGCTCAGCATCTCCTCAACAGAGTGCGCCCGTGCGCGATGAGGATTCACGCGAAAGCCAAGCGCCGTCAGCGCATCCAGCGTGGCCGACTGCCCCGCTGCAAGATACTCACCCTCCGTCAGCAGAAAGTAAGCAAAGAAAACAAGCCGCCGATTTGCAACGATGCCTGGCTCAAGCGTGCGCAGCGTTCCAGCCGCAGCATTGCGCGGATTCACCGCAGGAGGCAGCCCTTGCGCCTCGCGTTCCTCATTCAGCAGCTCAAAGCCCTTCAACGGCATTACCACTTCACCGCGCACTTCAAAGCTCTGCGGCAGATTCGCCTTCTTCAACGCCGCCGCAGAAATCGAAATCGGCACGCTGCGAATCGTCCGGATATTCGAGGTAACATCTTCGCCAATCTGCCCATCGCCGCGTGTGACTCCGCGCACCAGCCGCGCACCGCCGCTCTCCGTCGGCTCATAGTGCAGCGCCACACTCAGCCCATCCAGCTTCAACTCCGAGACGTACTCCACTGGCATGCTCCCCGCCAGCTCATGCACACGCCGGTCCCAGTCGCGCAGGTCAGCCTCATCGTACGCGTTATCCAGCGAGAGCATAGGCCGCGAGTGCGCCACCTTCTGAAATCCCTCAGCAGGCTTGCCGCCCACGCGCTGCGTCGGTGAGTCCGGCGTCACCAGCTCAGGATGCGCCTCTTCCAGCCGCTTCAACTCATTCATCAGCTTGTCGTAGGCCGCGTCTGAAATCTCCGGCGCATCCATCACGTAGTAAAGGTGCTCATGATGACGCAGTTGCTTGCGAAGCTCTTCGATGCGCTCTTTGTCGTGCGTAACACTCATGCGCCGATTATAGGAGGCCGCATATTCGCAAGTCAGCGCGCCCATCTGCGATACGATAATCCGCAGAGCGCATGGAGCCAGTCACACACTTTCTCACCGGAACCTGCATCGGGCGAGCAGGCCTGAATCGCAAAACGGCTTACGCTACCGTAGCCGCAACGCTCGCCGCCGAAGCGCCCGACCTCGATGTCCTCTGGAGCCTGCGCGGTCCCGTCGAAAGCCTCAAGCACCATCGCGGCATCACGCATACATTCCTCGCAGCGCCCGTCACCGCAGCCGTTGTCGTCGGTGTCATCGCTCTCTGCCACTTCGCGCGAAAAACAAAGCGCCCTCCAGCCGCTCCAGTCCAATGGGGCTGGCTTTACGTAACAGCGCTCCTCGCTGCACTGAGCCACATCCTTCTCGACTGGACCAACAGCTACGGCGTACGCCCATTCTTCCCATTCAACCCACGCTGGTATGAAGCCAGCATCTGGTTCATCGCCGAGCCCATCGTATGGGCCCTGCTGGTACTCGCGCTCATCATGCCAGCCATCCTCGGTATGACCGACCGCGAAATAGGCGCACGCAAAACTCCATTCCGAGGCAGAGGCTGGGCCATCTTCGCATTGACCGGCATGCTTGCGCTAGGCATCTGGCGCTGGTTTGAGCAGTCGCAGGCAAAGCAATTGCTCGCGCAACAACCGATAACCAACGCACCCGTGCTGCGAGTCGGCCTCGAACCCTACCCCGTCAACCCATGGCGCTGGCACGCGATTGTCGAAACCCCGTCCGACTACCAGTTTGCGGAAATCAACACGCGCACGCAGTCCATCGACAGCGACCCCAAGGCCGACGTGCTCTACAAGCCGGAGGTGACGCCAGCCGTAGAAACAGCCAAACGCACGCCTCTGGGACAGGTCTATCTCGACTGGGGCACATGGGCCGTTGTACGCGATCTCGGCCAGGCCCCCGTACTCGGAATCGACCCGCCCCACCTGCCGCCCGGTCGCACATGGAGTACCGTCGAGTTCACCGACCTGCGTTTTGCCTACGCCTTTCTTTCCAACAGCACCGGCCGCACTCCAAGCGGTCTTTCCGGATGGACTTACATCGTGGATGGTCGCGAAGAAGCCGCCGAAGGCATCGGCCATCGCGAGCAAAAGTGAGCTTATGGGTTGACCGGCAGGCTTCTACGCCGCAGAATGGAAAGAAGCCGCCAGTTATCAGGTAATTCCGACACGGCGCGCATTTTCCAGCCATCGAGGTTCCCATGCCTGCTTATCTTCTTTTGCTTGTTGCCGTTGCCAGCCGCCTGATTCCCCATGCCCCGTGGTTCAACTTCACCGCGGTCGGCGGAATGCTGCTCTACTTCGGCGCAAAGCGCTCGTGGAAGGAGATGGTGGTTCCCATGGCCGCGCTGATGGCTACCGACTACGTGCTCACCACGGCGGTCTACCATTACAGCTTCGTATGGCAGGGATATGTCATTACCTGGCTCTGGTACGCGGCGGCCATGGTACTCGGCAGCATCCTGCTGCGCGATAAGACGACCGTGACGCGCGTTGCCGCAGCCGTTGTCCTTGGGCCGACCTCGTTCTTCCTCGTCTCGAACTTTGCCGTGTGGGCCGGCAGCAACATGTATCCGCATACGGCAGCCGGTCTCGTGGCCTGCTACAGCGCTGCGTTGCCCTTCTATGGCAATGACGTTGCAGCGACGGCGGTTGTGGCCGGACTGGTCTTCGGCCTTCCGGTGCTGCTGCACCGCATATTTCCGGCAGAGCCTGCGCACGCTTTCGCCCGCAGCAAGTAGTCTGCTTAGCTGCCAGGGCTTCTAAGCAGCCAGCGACCGCCTGCGTTTCATCCACCACGCAATCAGCCCGGCCAGCACCAGCACAGCCAGAACTGCAAGCGCCGTACGGGCGTGGTGCGCCACGATGCTGACAGCGCCCGGTCCCAGCTTCAGCACCAGCACTGACAGCACACCCCAGCGCACAATGCGGCCCACACACACGCTCAGGATGTAGAGCATCACGCGCATCTCAAAGACCCCGGCGGCAAAGGCAAAGGCCTTCCATGGCGTCGGCGGCGGCAGCATCGACGGAATCGCCATCGCCCAGAACTCCTGCTTTTCAAAGCGGTGGCGCAACTGGTCAAAGCGCTGGCGGTTAATCCGCTTCAGCAGGAACAGCTCGCCGCCCGCACGGCCAATGCCATAGGGAACCAGTCCGCCAATTGCCGAGCCCACCGAAGCCAGCAGCACGTAAGCCCACCAGTGCGGCTGATCTTTCCACACGTAGAGAGCAATAATCGCGTCCATCGGCACCGGAATCGACGAGGCGTCCACGACGGAGACGGCGAAAGCGCCCCAGAAACCCAGCTTCAAAATGGCCGGCAGAATGATGAGATTCCACTTGGCCAGAACTTTGGCGAGAAAAGCCTTCAAAACCCATCCCTTTCAGGGTGAAAATCCGTCTATGCAAAAGAACATTGTAATTGGGGACTGGCCGTCCGGGCGGCTGCGCGCTTGCCGGTTTTACCCTCTGCCGCAGGGATGAGAGAATAGACGGAAAGGAATCGAACCGGAGCGGCGCATAGCTGCCCTCTGCTCACGGAATGCCCACCAGCGCAGTGCCAACCAACGCCCAACAGCCGGAAGAGCCGGAGATGGAGCCCCGCGAGGAGTCCAGCTCGGAAGAGCGCCCACGCGCCCGTACTGCAGGCGGCTCACGCTGGGTGGATTACGACACGCACGAACTGCTCGACATGATTAGCGAACTGGAGGATGAGCGCCGCTGGGCGCGTCTCCGAGAAGGCGTTCTCTGGGCAATTCTCTTCCACATTCTGCTGCTTTCCGGCATCACCTGGATTCCGAAGTACATCCTGCGCCAGCCGCAGGTGATTGACCCGTTTGACGCCATCAACAAGCGCAAAGACCTGAAGTATCTCGACCTGCCGCCGGACCTGCTGCAGAAGTACCAGCCCAAGGTGGCCATCAAGCCGGTTCCGCAGAAGCAGCCGCAGATTGACCGCAAGACGCTCGACACGCTGCAGAAGGAAGAGGCTGCCAAGCCCCGTCCTCCCGTGCCGCAGCCACAGCCTCAGCAGGCGCCGCCTCCACAACAGGCCAAGGTGGACCAGCCTGCATTGCCTACGCCGGAGCCGCCAAAGCCTGCTCCACAGCCGCAGCCCTCCGCGCCAGCCGCGGAGGCTCCACGGCCTCAATCTGTGCCCGCCAAGGCCTTCCAGCTTGGCTCTGCCAATCCTGCGGACCAGCTTCAGAAGGCGATGCAAGGCGCTGCGCAGAAGGGTGGCTACAGCAGCGGCCAGTTGCCCACCAGTCACGGCGATATGAACCTGCACCCCGGCGCGGGAACCGGCGGAGTGCAGGTGCTTTCGGATACGCAGGGCGTCGATTTCAACAACTGGCTCATCCGCTGGCACCGCGAGACCGAGCGCACCTGGGACCCCCTGATTCCGGACGAGGTGAATCCGCCGATCCTCAAGCAGGGAGTGGTGGTAATTCGCTTCAAAGTGCTCCCAAACGGTCAGGTCTCGGATATGACGCTCGAGGGCCGTTCCGGCGACACAGGCCTCGACCGCGCCGCATGGGGCGCCATCAAGGGCTCCAGCTACCCACCGTTGCCGCGTGAGTTCCACGGGCCTTATCTGGAGCTGCGAGCAGTCTTTATGTACAACCAGCGACAGTAGTAAAAGCCGCTATTAGTTTGGGTACCCCCGGTCTCTGGCATTTTGGGACCGGGGATACCCATACCGAGAGTTCTCCTCATCTCAGTTCTTCCCATCCCCTGAGTATCGTCATCCTGAGCGCAGCCGAAGGATCTGCAGTTGCTCTTGTCTTTGCTTTTCTCGTCCTTCGTCCCTCGCCCTTCGTCCTTAGCCTGTGGAAATCTCATGTCAAGCCCCAAACCCGGAAGTATTTTCTAACTCCTTGATTCCATTACCCAAAAATCTTCGATCAATTTGCGCTCAATTATGCGAAACCTGTCACAATAGAATCAGAAGCAGAAAACGGCCCGATTCCCAAGGAATCGGGCCGTTCTGTTTTTCCGCTAACCTGCTAAGCGCGAAGCTCTGCTAGCTCGCTCATTCTAAAGAAAGGAGAACCCAATGCCGTCAACAGCAAGCACAATCCCCTATACCCCATACCCTACCCCCTGCCGTTTGCACAGTTCCGGAATAAAGAAACTCCACAGTCCCTGTGCAATCACACGCAACCCAAACAAAACAAAAGAAATGGGAAAGCACCCCGCTGTGCGCATACACACGGACGCATAAATAACCCCTAAGGAAGAAGGCAGTTTTACGCCGTAGCGTCTTCCGTTTGCCCCATACCGAGCGGACCGGAAGGCTCATCCGGGTGGTGGCCATGCGGCAGATGGATGCCATCCTGCTCCAGCAGTGCCTCGTAAATCTGCAGTGGCCGCCAGCGCCGAGCCAGGGCAAAGGCGCTCATGTTGGCAATCATCAGCGGCAAAACGAGACCATAACCGCCAGTCATCTCAAAGACGATGAGCACCGAAGTCATAGGCGCGCGGACTATACCGGCAAAGACGGCCCCCATGCCGACAACCGCGAAGGCCCCAATCGAATCCGACGAGTGGTGGAAGACGGCTACGTCAATCCAGCCGACCGAGCCGCCCAGCATGGCTCCCATAAAGAGCGCCGGGGCAAAGATGCCGCCGGAGCCTCCGGTGCCGTAGGAGCAGACGGTGGCCGCCAGCTTGAGGATGCAGAAGGAGATCATCAGGCCTACCGGCATGGCTCCGGTGAGGGCCTCGGTGAGCGTTTTGTAGGGGTCGCCGGCAATGCCGTTGCGATGGAAAAGCTGCAGGGCTAGCGCGGCCATGGCTCCGGTGGCCAGCCCGCCCAGCGCCGGCTGTACCCACTTGGGCACGGAGGTGAGCTGCTTGAAGCGTCCGCGCAGCCAGAGCAGGGAATCAGTAAAGGCAATGGAGACGACGGCTGCCAGCACGCCGAGCAGCGCGTACCAGATGAGCGACGAGGAGTGGGTCAGTTCATAGCGCTGCGAGACGTGGAAGACGGGATTGCCGCCAAGGATGGTGTGCTCCACCACGGCGGCCAGTGCAGCGGCGACAATCACGCCGGAGAGCATGGTCTGGTCGAGGTCGCCAATCAGCTCTTCGAGGGTAAAGGTGATGGCGGCGATGGGTGCGTTGAAGGCTGCCGCGATGCCCGCGGCCATGCCCACGGAGGCCATGCGGCGCTGGTAAAGGGGCTTGAGCCGTGCCCAGCGCGCCAGGGCGCTGCTGACGCCTGCGCAAATCTGCACGGTTGGGCCTTCCAGGCCGAGCGAGGCTCCCGAGCCGATTTGCAGCGCGCAGAGAACGAATTTCCCAATGGTTTCCTTGAGCGAGACCAGCCCGGCGCGCATCTCATAGGCCACCTTGACCTGCGGAATACCGCTGCCCGCCGCTGCCGGAACCCAGAAGGTGAGGCCGAGGCCGACGACGAGGCCTCCGAGGCCGGGTAGGAGGATGGTCCAGAAGACCCACCAGTAGTCTGGCGCGTGGTTTGCGCGGTCAATGAGCAGCTTTTCAAGGCCGAGGATGGCTCCGTGAAAGGCCACGGCGGCCAGTCCGCAAAGGCCGCCGGCAACGATGGTAAAGGCCAGCAGCCGCTGCCGTTCACTCGGCATACGGCGCCCCAGCCACGCCAGAAAATGCGCCCACAGACCTGCAAGCCCTTCGGAATAACTCACTGTGTCTTGGAACCTCGCTAGTACCAGTATAAGAGCTACGGTTTTTCGCTAAGGTTTTGGCTCGGTTTCGCGCATGAATGCGGCGAGATAGTCCTTCCATACGGCGGCCATGGTGTGGGTGCCGTGTCCGCGCGTCTGGTCGGTGATGGGCAGCAGGATGAAGCGCGCATGGGGCATTCGCTTGACCATCTGCTCGGCAATGCCCAGTTCCGGCGGGTTGATGAAGTCGTCGGCGGAGTTAATCCAGAGCACGGGTGCGGTGATGCTTTCGAGTTTGGGCGAGGGGTCGTAGTTCCGGCTGGCGTTGAGATAGAAGACCATGTTGTTGGCGTCGGTGTGAGCCACGGTTCTTTCGATGTAGGTGTCTACGTATTTTTCCGCCTGCTGGCGCGTGGGGAACTGTTTCTGCATTTGCAGCGGGGCGGAACCCATGACGAGCAGCATTTCGTTGGCGGTGCGGAGGCCCTCGGTGGGCTCGGTTTTGTACTCGCCGCCCATGTAGGCGGGGTCGTCCTGGATGGCTTTGATGGCCATGTAGCGCATCATGCGGTTGCGTCCGGCTATTTGCACGGGCAGGCAAGCGAATGGCGCGAGCGCATCCATGAAGCCGGGGTAGGTTTCACCCCAGACGAAGGACTGCATGCAGCCCATGGAGGTGCCGAGGATGAGGCGGAGATGGTCGATTTTCATCTCGTCGAGCATGAGGCGCTGGCTGCGCACCATGTCGTCGTAGTCGTAGGCGGGGAAGTGGGTGTGCAGGCCGTCGGAGGGGCGGGAGCTTTCGCCGTGGCCGATGTCGTCGGGCAGGATGAGGAAGTATTTCGTGATGTCGAGAATGCCGCCGGGGACGAAGAGGACGTTGGAGAAGACGGGGCTGAGTAGCGAGTGCGCGTCTCCGCCGGTGCCGTGGAGCAGCAGGACAGCATTGTCTACATGACCGGCAGCATTGCGGTGCGGAGTGCCGAGGGTGACGTAGTGGAGCTTGAGTTCGGGGAGGGTTTCGCCGGTGCCAAAGCGGAAGTTTGGGAGGGTGGCAGTGCCGTCTTGCGGGTGCCATTGGGATGCTGGGGCCTGGGCGTTGGCTCTTGTAGTTGAGGCTGAAGCAAAAGTAAGCGTGATAAGCAAACAGAAGGCTGTGCGCAGTCGCATAGGGAACTCCCCTGCATGGACGTAAAGTGAGCCAATAGTAGCATCTATAAGCAGACGGCCAAATGCGGGGATGTACCTACGTTGTTTTGAGGAGTGGATTGCGGGATGCCGTCAATTTATGAATGTTTGGGGGCGGGGAATACGTGAGCTTTTCATGCGGTTTGCCGTATGATTTCCAGTCAACCTGTCTTCGAGCTAAAATAATTGCCGAATCCGATGCCTTTACGCATGGACATTTCCGCCCGCCCGTTTCTCAAGCGCTTTCGCCGCGGTCGTCGTGACCGTGGTCGCTGAATCCTGCGCACTTCCTGAATTAAGCTGTTTTCGACAAATTTTTCGTTTCTCCCCCGTGCGGAATGAGCGCCGTGCGCTTGTGACGCGGAGAAACCTTCCGAACTGCGCCCGCTGAATAGGCGGACGAGAAAGGTACTTGCCAAGATGTCGAATAGTTTTTCGAGCCGTGCAACACTTCAATCCGGCGGCCGCTCTTATACGATTTATCGCCTTCCTGCTCTCGAATCCAAGGGGTTCAACCTCAGCCGCCTGCCGTTCAGCTTGAAGATTTTGCTGGAGAACCTGCTGCGCCGCGAGGACGGCGTGAATGTTACCGCTTCGGATATTGAGTTTCTGGCGAAGTGGGATGCCAAGGCTGAGCCGAGCCGCGAGATTGCCTACATGCCGGCGCGTGTGCTGATGCAGGATTTTACGGGAGTTCCGGCGGTTGTGGACCTGGGCGCGATGCGCGATGCCGTAAAGGCGCTGGGCGGCGACCCGGAGCGGGTGAATCCGCTGATTCCGGCGGAGCTGGTGATTGACCACTCGGTGCAGGTGGATGAGTTTGGTACGCCGCAGGCCTATGAGGCGAACTCGCTGCTGGAGTTTCAGCGCAATCGCGAACGGTATGCGTTTTTGAAGTGGGGGCAGACGGCGTTTCGGAATTTCAGCGCCGTGCCGCCGGGGATGGGGATTTGCCACCAGGTGAATCTGGAGTACCTGGCGCGGGTGGTGTTTACTACGGAGATTGATGGGGAGCAGGTTGCTTATCCGGATACGCTGGTGGGCACGGACTCGCACACCACGATGATTAACGGGCTTGGCGTGCTGGGCTGGGGCGTGGGCGGCATTGAGGCCGAGGCGGCGATGCTGGGGCAGGCTGTTTCCATGCTGGTGCCGCAGGTGGTTGGCTACAAGCTCACAGGTAAGCTGCGCGAAGGCGCTACGGCTACTGACCTTGTTCTGACAGTGACGCAGGCGCTGCGCAAGCTTGGCGTGGTGGGCAAGTTTGTGGAGTTCTATGGGCCGGGCGTGGCGGAGCTGCCGCTGGCGGATCGCGCGACGATTTCGAATATGGCTCCGGAATATGGTGCGACTTGCGGTATCTTCCCGGTGGATGCGGAGACCCTGCGTTACCTGCGGCTGACGGGGCGCAGCGACGAGCAGATTGCGCTTGTGGAGGCTTATTACAAGGAGCAGGGGTTGTTCCATACGGCTGGCGCGCCGGAAGCGGAATACACGCAGACGCTGGAGTTGGATTTGGCGACTGTGGAGCCGAGCGTTGCTGGGCCGAAGCGTCCGCAGGACCGCGTGCTGCTGAAGGACGCGGCGACGAGCTTTGCGCAGCAGCTTCCTTCGCTGCTTTCGCCGACGGCTAAGCCTCTTGGCGAGCGTACTGCGGCTGCGTGGGAGCGTACGACTACGGTGACGGATACGGCGGTTGCGGAGAAGACTCCTCTGCACGTTACGACCACGGTGAAAGAGCGCTTTGATGTTGATCCTGACAAGTATCTCGATCATGGTTCGGTGGTGATTGCGGCAATTACCAGCTGCACGAATACTTCGAATCCTTCGGTGATGCTTGCTGCTGGAATTCTTGCGAAGAAGGCTGTGGAGAAGGGCTTGAGCGTGCCGCCGTGGGTGAAGACTTCGCTTGCGCCGGGCTCGCGCGTGGTGACGGATTACTACGAGAAGGCGGGGCTGCTGCCGTATCTTGAGAAGCTGCGCTTTAACGTGGTTGGTTATGGCTGCACGACTTGCATTGGCAACTCCGGGCCGCTGCCTACGGATGTTTCTAAAAGCATTGATGAGCATGGGCTGGTTGCGGTGAGCGTGCTGAGCGGCAATCGCAACTTTGAGGGGCGCGTGAATGTGGATGTTCGCGCGAACTACCTGATGAGCCCGCCGCTTGTTGTTGCCTATGCACTGGCCGGGAAGATTGGGCATAACTTTGATGCCGATCCGCTGGGTACGGACCAGAATGGCGCGCCGGTTTATTTGAAAGACATTTGGCCGACGCAGGCAGAGGTTGTGGCTGCGATTGAAAAGGGTATCAGCAGCGAGGGCTTCCGCAAGGAGTACGCCACGGTTGCGCTTGGCGATGCGAACTGGCAGGGACTGAAGTTTCCTACGGGCGATGTTTACCAGTGGGAGCCGGATTCTACCTACATCCGGCAGGCCCCTTACTTTGACGGCATGGCGATGACGCCTGCGCCGATTACGGACATTCTGAATGCTCGCGTGCTGGCTGTGCTTGGTGATTCGGTTACTACGGATCATATTTCTCCGGCTGGTGCTATCAAGGCGAATGGGCCTGCGGGGAAGTATCTCTCCGAGCATGGCGTGAAGCCTGCGGACTTTAACAGCTATGGTTCGCGGCGCGGCAATCATGAAGTGATGGTGCGCGGAACGTTTGCCAATGTGCGCCTGCGCAACAAGCTTGCGCCAGGGACGGAAGGCGGCGTTACGCGGCTGCTGCCTGAGGGCGAGCAGATGTCCATCTTTGATGCCAGCGTGAAGTATGCCGAGCGCAAAACTCCGCTCGTCATTCTCGCGGGGAAGGAGTATGGCTCTGGGTCTTCGCGTGACTGGGCTGCGAAGGGGCCGAATCTGCTTGGCGTGCGTGCTGTGATTGCTGAAAGCTTCGAGCGTATCCATCGCTCAAATCTTGTTGGCATGGGGATTCTTCCACTGCAGTTTGCGGAAGGAGAAAATGTCGAGTCGCTTGGGCTGACGGGCGAAGAGGTGTATGACTTTGCGGGGCTTACTGATTTGCTGAAGAGCAAATTCGCTAATGGTCGCACACTTACGGTCAAAGCAACTGCGGCTGACGGCAGTGTGAAGAGCTTCACCGCGAAGGTTCGCATCGATACGCCGCAGGAGATTGAATACTACGAGCACGGCGGCATTTTACAGTATGTGCTGCGGCAGTTGGCGGCGAAGTAGCTGGAGGATAGGTTGCCAAAACTATGCGGGCCGGGATTTCCGGTCCGCATAGTTTTATCTCAAAATAAGCAGGCTACGCTTGGTGTCGCTTTCAAAGTCTGCAAGCCGGATGGCATTATTGCACCGCCTTTCCTATCCGTTCCCTCATTTTATGGTAAAACTCGCCGGCTGTCGTGTTTGCATAGTTACGTGCTTATTTCTTAGCGCCGGCGCCGACGGGCTCGGCTTCATCGTGCACGGTGAGGAAGTTGTCCGCATCGAGTGACTGTTCGCCAAGTACATGCAGGCGCATGAAGTTTGTTGAGCCAGACTTGGTGCGCGTGCCTGCTACGATTGCGATAATTTCATTCGCACGTACGTAACCGCCCTGCTGCAGAAGGGTTTCCGCAAGGTCCACCATTGCTTCTGTCGAGTACACCTTGGGACAGCGAACCGGCACGGTTCCCCAAAGCAGGTTGAGGCGGTGGATTGTTATGTCCAGGGCGCTCAGCGCGAAGATTGGCGCTGCGGGATGGTACTTGGATAGCTGCCGCGCGGTTGTGCCGGACTCCGTGAAGAGAGCAATGCCGCGCAGGTCGAGGTCCTCGGCTGCGTGCGCCGTTGCTTCGCAGATTGTTTCGGCAATCGAGAGGCGCGCGGTGTGCTTGCGGCGCTTGCCGTCATTCTGCGCGTCAATGGTGCGCTCCGCTTCGAGCACGATGCGGCTCATCATGGCGACAGCTTCGACGGGATACTTGCCTGTCGCGCTCTCGGCGGAAAGCATGACTGCATCCGAACCGTCATAGATGGCATTCGCTACGTCCGAGGCTTCGGCGCGCGTGGGGCGTGGATTCTCCACCATCGACTCCAGCATCTGCGTTGCGGTGATGACAGGCTTGCGGTATTCCGCTGCCTTGCGAATCATGAGCTTTTGCAGCGCGGGCACTTGCTCGGGCGGAACTTCCACGCCGAGGTCGCCGCGGGCAACCATGATGCCGTCAGCTTCTTCGAGAATGCTGTCGAGGTGTTCTACGGCCTGCGGCTTTTCGAGCTTGGCGATAATCCATGTTTCCGAGCCCAGCGCGGCTACACGCTTTTTCACGATGCGGATGTCATCCGCTGTGCGCACGAACGAGACGGCGATTGCGTCCACGTCGTTCTTGAGTGCGAACTCCAGATCGATCTCGTCTTTTTCTGTGAGCGAGGGAACCTTGACCGGAATGCCGGGCAGGTTGATGCCCTTGTGTTCGCCGAGCATGCCGCCGTTGATGATTTCGCAAACTACATCGCCGTCATTTACGGCGGTTACGCGCAGCTCAATCAGTCCGTCGGAGAGCAGGATGCGCGAACCGGGTTCCACGTTTTCCGCGAGTGTTTTGAAGGTGGTGCCAACAATCTCGGCGCTGCCCATGATGTCGCGGGGCGTAATGGTGAGCGTTTTACCGGCTTCCAGCAGAACCGGCTTGCGGTCTACCAGCTTGGCGGTGCGAATCTTTGGTCCCTGCAGATCGCCGAGAATGCAAAGCGGCTTGCCTTCTTCCGCGCTCACCTTGCGAATCATCTGGATGAGGGCGAGCTTTTCTTCGTGTGTGCCATGAGAGAAGTTGAGGCGGACAACATCGACACCGGCGCGAACAAGCTCGCGGAAAACAGGCTCGGTGTTGGAGGCGGGGCCAAGTGTGGAAACAATCTTGGCGCGGCGCAGCGGCGTAGGGCCAGTCAGGCTGGGTGTAATAAACGACATCGAAACAAACTCCCCGAGGTTAAAACGGCGAAAAAGACAAAGAAAAGACAAAAAGCGATGTACTTAAGAGACCCGCTTCATTGTACATTGCGCTGGCTGCGTGGTATGGCGTCTGGCGTCACAGACGAACCGGCCTAGAGGCTGGTGAGCGCAGGTGCCTGTTCGGAGTTTGTGGCCGCCGCGGCGCGCCGTTCCTGGCGGCCATGGAAGAGCACGCCATTCAGCTCCGCGCCGAGGAGGGCGCTGAAGGAAGTGAGGTAAAGCCAGACCAGTGTTGCGATTCCGGCGGCGAAGGAGCCGTAGAAACGTGTGTAGTTGGCGATTCTTGTTACGTACCAGCCAAAGGCCAGCGTGGCGGGAAACCACAGCAGCGTGGCGGTGATGGAGCCGGGAAGTACCCATCCCCAGTGCTCTTTGCGGCGCGTGCCGAAGTGGTAGAGCGCGGAGAGCACGCTGATGGCCGTGGCACCGGAGATTCCCCATCGCACCAGGCGCCAGAAGACGATAACGACGAGGCGGAGCTCGTGTTCGGAGTTGGCGATCATCCACAGCTCAATCTGGTGGCCAAAAACGAGCAGCAGGCTGACCATCCACAGTGGAAGCAGCGCGATGGGTACCAACAGAAGGGCGCGCAGGCGCTTTTGCCAGAAGTCCCAATCGTCGCGCGGTAGCTGGTAGGCGCGGCGAAAACCTTCCATGAGGGAGAGCATGAGGCCGAGTCCGGCAAAGATTGTCAGGATGGCGGCGGAAAGAATTACCGGCCAGGTGCGTGACGACTGCGTGTCGAGGGAGTCCTGAAGCAACGTCATGGATTCAGGCGGGAGAACCTGGTCGAGCGTGCCGCGCATGGTGCCGATAATGGAGGGCCCCTCTTCCACTTGCGCCAGCAGGGTGGTAATTACGAGGACCGCGGGGAAGAAGCAGAGCATTCCGGAATAAGCGGCCGCCTTTGCCGTGTTGAACACGTCATGATCGAGCGCCCGCAGGAGCGCGGAACGAAGATGGGGGATAATGCGCTTCATACGGCTTAGAAGCAAGAGTAGAGCAAAACTGCTGCTTTCATGAATAACTATTTGTGCTCTTGCCCCGCGTAGCTTGCTGTTTGGGTAGACGCTGCGGCGGGGACGCAGGTTGCGCGGTTCTGTAACGGTGAGGCCGGAACTTTCATTATTCCATTGGCGTATTTAAGCAGGTAACTTTTTATGCGGGCAGGTACACTGTTCGCAGTTGGAGGCATACGAATGCAGGCACGTATTCAGGGCACCACTTTGCCGGTGCTCGAAATTCAGCTCGATCCCAATGAGAGCGTTTTTTCAGAAAGTGGCGAACTTTCGTGGATGACGCAGTCGATCCAGATGACCACCCACACGCAGATGGGCGGCGGAGGCGGGTTTTTCGGTGCGCTCAAGCGCGTGGTGGGTGGCGGCAGCCTTTTTATGACGGAGTACCGCGCATGGCAGTATCCGGGCGAGGTTGCTTTTGCTACGCATGTTCCGGGGCATATTGTGCCTGTGCAGGTGGGCAACGGTTATGAGTACATGGTGCACCGGCATGGCTTTCTCTGCGCTACGCCGCAGGTTGCGCTCAGCGTGGGTTTTCAGCAGTCGCTTGGCGCTGGTATTTTTGGCGGAGACGGGTTTGTGCTGCAGCGCGTTGGCGGCGTTGGCACGGCCTGGCTTGAGCTTTCCGGCGAGCTGATTCAGAAAGACCTTGCACCGGGGGAAGTGCTTCGCGTGCATCCGGGGCATGTTGGCGCGTTCATGACGAGTGTTTCGTTTCAGATCACCATGGTGCGCGGCATTAAGAACGTTATCTTCGGCGGGGATGGTTTGTTTCTTGCTGAACTGACGGGGCCTGGCACGGTGTGGCTGCAGACGCTCCCCATCTCCCGCCTTGCGCACCAGATTGAGAAGTATCTGCCGCGTGAGGGTGTTCGTGAGATTCCGCAGGCCACGGCTGGCGGTGTTATTGGCGGCATTGTCGGTTCTATTTTGAGTGGGGAATAAATGCGATTAGTTCGTGGAGTAAGGCGGATTGGTTTGTTATTCCTGATGGTTTCGGCTACGGCTTTTGCGGCTCAGTCGCAGGAGGGCAAGCCGCTTGCCGCAACTCCAGCGGGCTTTTACTTTGAGGGTGCATGGAACTGTGCAGGTGCGTTTGGCAATGGCAAAACGCACCGTTCCACGATGAACGGCTCCGTGGTGGTAGGCACCAAATGGCTGGAGCTGACGGAGCAGGATATTGAGCCTCCCACCGGATATCTTGCGAAGTATCTGATTGGTTATGACGCGCTGCAGAAACGCCTGGTTGAGTTTGATGCGAATAACTTCAGCGCGGCTGTTTATACCAGCGAGGATGGCTGGCAGAACGGAGTGCTTACGATGACTTCCGCGGTAGACAACAATCCCAAGGCTCCCTATGCAGGCAATCGTTTTCTATTTTCCGTGGTCAATTCCGATACCTTCACCATGGACTGGCAGATAAGCAAGACAGCACAATGGAACTGGCTGCCTGCCGATCACCTGGTCTGCAAGCGCGGCGCGTAATCTTAGCTTTAGAGGAAAAATTCTGCATGGCAGTATCGGACGGCTGGTCCCACACCTTACGTAATGCAATTCTTTTCACCTTTGCTATTGCCTTTGCCTGTTATGTGGCATGGCTGGTGCGTGCGGAGCTTCTGCTGCTTTATGTCAGCGCGCTCTTTGCGGTTGTGCTGCGCCCGGTTGTGGGGTTTGTTGAACGGCTGAATATTCGCGGCTGGCATCCGTTTCGCAAGTCGGCAATCTTTTTGCTTTTACTGCTGGTGCTGGCCGCTTTGTGCACCTTTGTTTATCTCGCAATTCCGCCGGTGATTCGCGACCTGCACTCCTTTGTGCAGGAGATGCCCTCGCGCATGCCGGCCATCATGGAGAAGCTGAAGAAGATTCCTTTTGCCGATCAGGTGGATACGGCGGATTTGCTTTCGCAGGCGCAGGGAGCGGCGACGCAGAGTGTTTCGTATCTGCTGCTCTCGATTAAGAACTGGGCCAGCACCGTTTTTACGCTGCTGATGGGGCTGATTCTTACGGTCTACTTCACGCTGGAAGGGGACTCGGCTTATCGCTGGGGATTGTCGTTTTTTGCCGAGCCTCATCGTACGCGGTTGGATGCAACGCTGCAGCGTGCGCAGATTCGCATGGGGCGCTGGTTGCTGGGGCAGGGCGCGTTGATGCTTATCTTCGGCGTGACGAGCACGATTGTTTACTCGCTGCTTGGCGTGCGCTATGCCGATGCGCTAGGTGTGTTGAATGGCATGCTGAACATTGTGCCGGTGCTTGGCGTGACTATCTCGATTGTGCTGGGCGTGGCTGCTGCTGCGGTGGATTCGTGGCAGCGCGTGGTGGGCGTGGCCATCTTCTACCTCATCTATCAGCAGTTGGAGAACTCGTGGCTCACGCCGCGTATTATGAAGTCGAGCGTGGACCTGCCGGGGCTTGCGATTCTTGTGGCGCTGCTTCTTGGCTCGTCGCTTGCAGGGATTGTCGGTGCGCTTGTTTCGGTACCCACTGCAGCATTGGTGGCAGTGTTGCTGGATGAGTACCTGGTGGTGAAAGACAAGCCCGCCGTAGAGCTACCGGGTTGATTGCGCCGCCATCATGGACGCGTGCACGGCAGACTTCATTACGCCGCACTCGGCGAAGAAGTGCACAAGGCCACCGCTTAATGTGGGGCCGGTAACTGGTGCTGCGGGAGTGGAAAACTTTGCCAGCCGCATCTCGCCTGTTCCCTGCGTGTCGAGAGCGAGCTCTGCCAGCTTGCGCGCCATTGGCAGGTCAAAGCTTTCAGAGATAAATACTAGCTTGCCGCGCGTTGTAATTACTACCGGGCCTTCGTTGGTGTTGTAGACCTGCTCGTCGGTTTCTGCAGGGGCATCTGCCGGCGTTATTGCATTGGCGTCCTTGCGCAGGCCTGAGTATTTCCGCCCCAATCCGCTTATGTATAACTGCGCAAAGTGCTGTGCGGATTGCTCGTTCTTCCATGCGGAAAGATAGAAGAGCGAGATGGACTTTGTGCTTGCGAGCTCTTCAGGCGTTTTTGCGCTCAGCCGTTGCCCGGCCCAGTAAATGCCGCCGTCCCATGCGGGTGTGAGGTCACGCGATGCGGTATCGCCGCCAATCAATTGCGTGAGAATGTGTAGATCGAGCTGCCCAACCTGGCCGATGTCATAGGGCTTGTAAACCGAATCCACAATGGGGTGGATGTTTGGCATGACCGGCAGCGCTGGAATGTGGGAGCGTTCAAACTCACGCGGATTGATGATTTCCCACGTGGATGTTGGCGGCTTGTCTAACGCGCCTGCAAAGGCGGCTTGCTGGCCACGGTCCATCCACAGGTCCTGCTCGAAGCTGAGACCTTCGCGATAGGGGAAGATGAGCGATTCGGAGAGCAGCAGCGGGGCGCGCGCCATTACCGGCGAGTCGCTTGAGCCGACCATCTGGTTCTTCACGAACTCGACGACTTCGGGGTCCTTGACGAGGCTCTTGCCCATCGGCTTCAGCACGTTGTCGATCATTACTGCCGTTGCCTGGCCTTCTGCTACAGCTTCCCGGGCTGTGTCCATCTCATCTTTGGCAAGGTGGTCGAGGTCTTCATGAGCGTTGTGCGAAACCTCGTCGGGGGTCTGGTCGCTCCACTTTTCGAGGTCGATGTGCTGATCCTGCAGGGCGTGTGTCAGCTCATGTGCGAGCACGGGTTTCTGCTCGTCGATGTCCACCCAGTCGAGCATGTTTACGGTCTTGGTTTTGGAGTCGTAATAGGCCTCAATCTGCTCCTTCAAGAGGGCGAGAAGGAACGGCTTCAGCTCAAAGTCGTGGTCCAGCAAACCAAATTTCTTGAGGACGATTTCGCCTTCCTGCAACTTCTTTGCGCCCTGGTCCTCGTCGAATTTTTCCTTGAGGTACTTTTCCACTTCGGTGCGGCTGGTCAGTTGGCGCTTGACCGTGCTCCTTACCGGGAGCCCGGTTTCGATTGACGAAAATTTCAACAGGTCATCCACCAGCGAGAAGAGCTGTTTGGCCTGTTCCGGGGTAATATGTGTCTCAGTTTTGGGCTTTTCCGCAGGAGCTTTTTCCGCAGGAGCCTGCTGTGCGTAACCGCAAGCCCCGCCAAGGATTCCAAGGGCTACCACAAGGCAAATTTGCCTCAAAATGCTTGCTTTCCACCGCCGGTTCATTTGCCCTCCGTGCATCCTGTCGCGCTTATGTGTCATCTGATTCAAGGCTATAATCGAAAGTTGCGATTCTTCTGGGGTTGGGTAGAAAATTCTCGACCGGAATTGCACAGAGACGTATCTTATGACGGAAACTGTACTTACCGAAACGCTATCCGCAACGCCGCTTGCCGCGTTGCTCGTGCAACAACAGCCCGGCTTGCGGCTTGAGGGCTATCGCGGCGTGCTTACTGCTGTGGAGTTGGACGCGCGTTCTCCGGAAACAGAGGCGCTTTTGACCGGCGCGGCGGTGCATGACCTGGGATGGCTGCGCGGCGTGCGCGTGCGCGGCGAAGACCGCTTTCGCTGGCTCAGCGGCATGGTTACAAATACCGTTAACGACCTGAAGCCTGGCAGCGGCGCGTGGAACCTTGTGCTGAATGCGCAAGGGCGCATCCAGGGCGACGTGACGGTTTGGCGGCGCGATGATGCGTTGAGCCTTGAAATTGCCGCCGACCAGTACGAAAAGCTGCTGGCGCATTTCGACCACTTCATCATCATGGACGATGTGGAGCTCGAACGGCTTGAAGGTGTGACTACCATCGGCCTTACCGGGCCCAGGGCGGCGGAGGTACTGGCGAAGATTGGTGTTCAGCCGCTTGTTGAATCGCTCTCGCAGGCGGAGGCTACGGTCAATGGTCTCGACTTTCGTGTCTTTCGCGGCTATGGCGTGCTTGGCGACCACTATGCGCTTTGGGGAACTGTTGACGTGCTTGCGCAGCTCTGGAAGCAGATTGTAGAGGCTGGCGCAAAGCCTGTTGGCTCGGCGGTTCTTGAAGCTTTTCGCGTTGCTGAGGGGATTCCTATTTATGGCATCGACATTGCCGAGCGCGACCTGCCGCAGGAGACCAGCCAGACACGCACGCTGCATTTCAATAAAGGCTGCTATCTTGGGCAGGAGATTGTGGAGCGCATCCGCTCACGCGGCAATGTGCATCGCCATCTGCGGCACCTTGAGCTGAATGGGCCTCTGCCTGCGGCTGGAACCGAGTTCATGCTGGCCGGCGCATCTGCCGGCACAGTAACTTCGTCAGCGGAGTTTGCGGGGCGCCGCTTTGTTCTTGCCATGCTGCGCGCCGAAGCGGAGGCACGCAATCTTTCACTGTCCTACACAACCGCAGAAGGCACAGGGACGGCAAGTATTCTGGCCGCACCGCTGGTATTTTGATTTTTTGGATAGGAACGAAGACTATGAGCGACATCCCCAAGTTTGAAGTGATTGACCGGCGCAAGCGCAAGCTTGAAGAAGAGGCCGCGCAGGCTTCCTCTGCTCCGGCTGAGCCGGTATCTACGCCTGCGCCGGAAGCGCAGCCAGCTTCGCAGCCCGGTCCTCGCCTTGTTGTTTCTGAGCCGGAGCCTGATGCTCCCCAGGCGGAGGAGGCCGAGGCATTTCCGATGCCTGCCGCGCCGACTGCCGAGGAGACAGCGCAGCAGAAGTCTGCTTATGATACTTCCGCGGAACGGCTGGAAGACCTTATCCGCGCGCAGAACCCCGGTGCGGAGCCGCAGCCGCCGGTCACCTTTGAGAGCCTTGTGCAGCAGCTTTATCTTTCGGCCATGATCCAGATGGGCGCGGGCACTCGCGAAGGCGAGCGGCCTCGCGTAGACATTGTGGGCGCGCGGCAGACGATTGACCTGCTTGGGATTTTGTCTGACAAGACGAAGGGTAACCTTTCGGCGCAGGAAGACCGCATGCTGCAGACGGTGCTCTTTGAGGCTCGCATGGCCTTCCTTGAGCTTACGAGCATGATTACGTTGCAGCCGCCCCCGCCGCCTCCGGTAACCAAATAGGACGGAATGCAGGGACGCCTGACATTTCTCGGTACGGGAACCTCTGTGGGGGTTCCCACGCTGGGCTGCGATTGCGCGGTGTGCAGATCCAAGGACCCGCATGACAAGCGCACGCGCCCATCGGTTGTGCTGCGCTGGATATCGGGCAGTCGTGAGCGCGCTGTGCTCATCGATACTGGCCCGGATTTTCGCACGCAGGCGCTGCGCGAAGACGTTACGCGTATCGATGCTGTTTTCTACACGCATGGCCATGCGGATCACATCTTTGGCCTGGATGACCTGCGCCCGCTTAGCTGGGATGCCTTTCGCATCAGTGGTCGTCCTGTTCCGCTTTATGCGGATGCTTCGACTACGGAGACGCTTGAGCGCATTTACGACTACACGTTTTCTCCCAACTCAACTTACTCGAACAAGGCACGCGTAGAGCTGCAGTCGCTGACGGAGAGGGTGCGCGTGCATGAGGCTGAGTTTGTGCGCGTGCCGGTGATTCATGGCAGGCAGGCTATCTCTGGTTTTCGCTTTGGCAATGCGGCTTATCTTACGGACGTAAGCGAGATTCCAGAGTCGAGTTATGCGCTGCTTGAGGGACTGGATACGCTGGTGCTGCCCGCGCTGCGCTATAAGCCTCATCCTAGTCATGCCAATGTTGAGCAGGCTGTGGAGTGGGCACGGCGTATTGGTGCGCGGCAGACATGGTTTACGCACATTGCGCATGAGCTGGGGCATGAGGAGACGAACCGCATGTTGCCCGAGGGCATGGCGCTTGCGCATGATGGGCTGGAGTTTTCGGTGAACCTGGACAGGAGCCTTAATCCCAACAAGAACGAGGCTGGTGAGGAGGTGCAGGCATGATTCCTGTTTACCGCTCCCTTGAAGAGATTCCCGCAGACTTTGGCGCGACGGTTGTTTCCATCGGCAACTTTGACGGCGTACACTGTGGGCACCGAAAGATTCTGAGCGCGGTGGTGGCGGAAGCGCGGCAGCGTAGTTTGCGTGCTGTTGCGGTGACTTTCAGTCCGCATCCTGAGCAGTTTTTGCATGCGGCGTATGCGCCGAAAATGATCACGCCGAATGATGAGCGGCTGGTGCTGCTGGGCGAAACTGGCATTGATGCGGTTGTGGTGCTGGCGTTCAATGAGTCACTGGTCAAGCTCTCCGCGCGCAGGTTTGTGGAAGAGGTGCTGGTGCGTGGGTTGCGTGTTCGCGGCCTGCATGAAGGCTCGAACTTCCGCTTTGGTTATCGCGCACAGGCTGGCGTGCAGGAACTGGCTGAGTTTGGGCACGAGTTCGGCTTTGGCCTCACGGTGCATGAGCCGGTCTGCGTGCATGGGCTTGAGGTTTCAAGTTCTGCTGTGCGGGAGCTGATTGGCATTGGCGACTTGAAGTCGGCGCGCTGGATGCTGGGGCGTCCGTTCGTTGTGCGCTCTACGCCCGTGCGTGATCGTGGCGTTGGCGCCAGGCTGGTTGTGCCGACGGTGAACCTTGCGCCGTATGATGGGCTGCTTCCCGCGCAGGGTGTTTATATTACGCGGCTCACGATTGACGGGCGCAGCTTTCAGGCTGTTACGAATGCAGGGGATCGTCCGACGTTTGAGGGCGCGGGGTTCAGCGTAGAGACGCACATTCTCAACTTTGAGCCTGTTGAGCTGACGGATGAAACGCCGCTGGAACTGGAGTTTCTTTTCCGGCTGCGGCCTGAGATTAAGTTCCCTTCGCCGCAGGAACTCAGGCTGCAAATCATGCGCGATGTGGCTCGCGCGCAACGCTATTTCCGGCTTGCCGGACGCATTGGCGGCGCGGCTCAAGCGTAATCAGTTCAGAATTGAATCCAGCTTGTTGACCGTGGACGGCGTAACCTGCGGCACAACTTTGGGAATGACAACCTTGGGCTTGACCGCATTTTTAGCGGGTGCGGGCTTTGTGGCCGGAGGCGTTTTTGCTGCACTCTGCGGCTTGTTGCTTGCGGCGATGGTCCTATTGGCTACTGGTGTGATTGCAGCGGGTTTCGGTCCAGTGATTGCAGTGGGCCTCAGCGCGTTGGCTGGGGCGCTGTTCGCGATAGCTGGTGTTGCAGCTTTTGCTGTAGTAGCCGCAGGGGGCTTTGCAGGAGCCGTAGTTAGTGTCTTTGTCGCACTATTGCTGGTCACAACCGCTACGACAGGCTTTGCCGCAGCCGGTGTTGCCTGCACGGGGATGGGCTTGACTGCGGGCTCTACTGCAGCTTGAACCATTGGAGCAATTTTTCGCGGCGGCGCGAAGAGGAACTTTTCTTCTTCGTGCCCGACGATGGCCTGCTTCATCACCTTCATCCAGATGGGCAGGGCTGCGGCTGCACCGGTTTCCTTGTCGCCTAGCGACTGGTTCGAGTCATATCCCACCCAGACACCGCAGGTTACGGAAGGCGAAAAGCCGAGGAACCATGCGTCGGTGTATCCGCTGGTTGTGCCTGTCTTGCCCGCTACGGGATGATTGAGCTGCGAGGCGGATGCTGCCGTGCCGTAGTGCGTTACGGCTTCCAGCATGTGAACCATTGAGCGCGCCGTCTGCTGGCTGATGACTTCCTTAATTCCCGGAGCTTCATCGGAAAGCGTGATGCCATCGGCATTCGACACCTTGCGAATCAGGCGCGGAGCTACGCGCACGCCGTCGTTTGGAAAAACGGAGTAGGAAGCGACCTGTTCTTCGAGCGTGATTTCCGCTGCGCCCAGCGCTACGGGCAGGTATGCCGGGATGTTGGACGTGACGCCGAAGCGGTGCGCCATGTCGATGACCTTGTGAATGCCGACGCGGGCTGCGAGCTTGACTGCGGGAATGTTGCGCGAATCCGCGAGTGCATCGGTCAGCGTCATTGCACCTTTGTAGTTGTTCTCGTAGTTGTGCGGGCTCCAGCCGCCAAAGCTTACGGGCTCATCGACGATGGTGTCGTCCGGCTTTGCGCCTGCTTCGAGTGCGGCACTGTAGACGTACGGCTTGAAGCTGGAGCCAGTCTGTCGTTCCGCTTGCGTGGCGCGGTTGAACTGCGAGAGCGAGTAGTCGCGCCCGCCTACCATCGCCAGAATGTCGCCGTTGGTGTTGTCGATTGCCAGCAGTGCGCCCTGTGCACCGGAATCCTGCTCCAGCGTTCCGTGAAACTCCGCGTTCAACAGCCTGCTGACCGGCTTTGCGGGGGCTTTGCCCTCCGGGGCTCCGGCCAGGTGGACATAAATTACGTCGCCGGGCTTTACCAAAGCATCGGCTAGGCGCTGCCCGGTCCACTGCCAGTCGGGTTGTGTCAGCAGCACTTCGCTCTCGCCTACGCGGGCGTGGATTTCGAGCGGCAGCACTCGCGTGACTACAGCATGTACGTAGTCGCCGGCTTTTGCGCGCACGGCCCAGTCGGGATGTTTGTAATTCTCGATGCTTTCGCCGTTGGCGAGCACATTGGTCAGCTTGCCCTTCCATCCGTGACGGCGCTCGTATGCGGCGAGACCGTCGAGTACGGCGTGGTTTGCGGTCTCCTGCATATCAAGGTCGAGCGTGGTATCGACGCGCAAGCCTGCTTCATGCACCTGGTCGGGGCCAAAGCGCTTTTCCAGGTCGCGGCGGACATCTTCCTGGAACCACGGCGCAATGGCTCCTTCCGGCTGCGCGATGTTCAGTTCCAGCGGGGCCTTGCGCGCCGCATCGGCCTGCTCATGGGTAATTACGCCGTCGCCTTCCATCTCGCTCAGCACAAGATTGCGGCGCTTGATGGCCTTGTCAGGGTAGAGAATCGGCGAATATCCGACGGGGCCCTTTGGCAGGCCTGCCAAAAGGGCGGCTTCGGTGAGCGTCAAATCCTTGGCGTGCTTGGAGAAGAAATACTCTGAGGCCGCCTCAAAGCCGTACTGGCCGCTGCCGAGGTAAATCTGGTTGCCGTAGAGCGTGAAAATCTGCTCCTTGGTGAAGGCGCGCTCAATCTGGATGGCGAGATAGGCTTCCTGAATTTTGCGGCCAAAGGTGCGCTCGCTGGAGAGGAAGAGGTTTTTGGCCAGTTGCTGCGTTAGCGTGGAGCCGCCTTGTGCGCGGCCATGGCTTGTGAGATCGTGCACGACCGCTCCGACGATGCGGAAGACGTTGATGCCGCCGTGGGACTCGAAATTCTTGTCCTCGATGGAGATGACGGCCTGGCGCAGCACGGGGGAGAAGTCGTCGTAGTTGATGACTACGCGGCGCTCCAATGCGAATGAGCCGATGACGCGGCCCTTGCGGTCGTAAAGCTCGGTGGTGGTGGAGGGGCGGTAGCGTTCGAGGTCGTGAATCTGCGGCAGGTCGGCGGAGTACACCAGCGTCAGTCCCGCCAGCACGCCTGCGACCGCGGCCAGCACTACCAGCAGAATCAGGGCCGGGCGGCCAGCCAGCTTGCGCTGGTTGCGTCCTGGAAGCTTCTGCGGAGGAGGGCCGTCATCTTCCGGCGGCAGCCGATGGCTACGCCCCAAGGTGCGGGGAGCAGAAGGGCCCGAAATGGAAGATGCAGCCAAGTGCAACACGCCTCATAAAGTTGAAAGGCAGGAGTGGAGACACTCCCGCACATCCGAGGCTAGCACGGGAAAGGACGTCCTATGGCTGTGAATCTGGGGGAGGGAACCAGCGTGTGCAAGAACGGAAAACAGGGAGTAGGGAATAGAAAACAATTGCAAATGCACAAAAGCCCGGCATAACGCCGGGCTTTTGTTTTCCTACTCCGTATTGCTTAGCTTTTTGCCTTCAGGAGGGACAGGCCTTTGTCGAGCAGCGGGTCGCCTTTGCTGGTGCCGCTGTCGTCGGAGTCGTCCGGCTGCTCCATGGCTACGGTCGGCATAACTGCTTCATCCTGAATCTTTTTGCCGCCGGGGCCTTCATACTTGGCTACGGTCAGCAGCAGGGCTGCGCCGTCGGGAAGTTCCAGCGTCTTTTGTACGCTGCCCTCGCCGAAGGTGCGCTCGCCGACTACGTCGCCGCGCTTGGAGTCCTCAACTGCAGCGGCAACCAGCTCCGCCGCACCGTAGGTGCCGCGGTTTACCAGCACCACCAGCGGAGAGCCGGTCAGATAAAGCGACGAATCCGCCGCAAAGGTCTGCTTGGGGAACTTCTGGCCTTCGAGCTGTGCCAGCGTGCCCTGGCTGATAAAGAAGTTTGCCAGGCGAATGCCTTCTTGTGAATCGCCTGCGGAAACATCGCGCAGGTCGAGCAAGACCTTCTTGCCCTTGGCGCCTTTGAGCTTGCCTGCAATCTCGTCCACGTGGGCCTTGGAGAGCGAGCTGGGCTTCAGGTACAGAATTGTCGAGTTCTCATACTGCTGCTCGTTCAACTGCGGCATGGAAATCAGCGCGCGCGTCAGCGTTACCTTTTCCGGGTCGGTCTTGCGGGGGCGAATCACGCTCAGCGTTACCGTTGAGCCGGGTTTGCCTTCCAGCATCATGCGGGCTACTGCCAGGGACATCTGGTAGGTGGAGGTGTCGCCGATGGACTCGATGATGTCGCCATCATTGAAGTGCTCGTGCTCAGCGGGAGAGCCGGGCACTACGTCCACAACGGCCACGTAACCACCACGCTTGGAGATGGTGATGCCAACCTGTCCTACGCCGGTGGTCGGGCGGTCCTTGTAAATCTTGTATTCGGCGGGCGTCAGGTAGCTCGAATCCGAGTCCAGCGACTCCAGCAGGCCATGCAGCGCGCCGGTGGTCACGTCGTTGATGTTCGGCTCGGTTACATAGTCCGACTGCACGCGCTTCAGCACCTCGGCGTAGACGTGCATCTGGCGGTAAGCACCATCCTGCTCGCCTCCGGCATGTACGCCGAAAAGGCCGAACTGCCCCAGCGCAAAACCCAGTCCGAGAGCGGCAAAAACCGCCGCGCCTAACACAAAAATGAGCCGTTGAACGAATTTAGACACTCACACCGCCATCGCAGGGCGCAGAATGCGCCAGCCGCATACAGATATAGACGCAATGATACCTCAATCGGTGGTTTTAGGCAGGAACGGCAGTCTGAAATCCGCCGGCGGTGCGGGTGGCGGGGAAAGCTTCCAGTGGCTGATATCGGCGATGATTTTGACGATAGAGTGGAATACTTGAATATGCTTCGTACTATTTCAGGGGCTCTCGCACAGAGACGGCCGTGTGTAGAGGCGCGTAGGAATCGGAAACGATAACGCATGCCATTCGGGGAAAGGAGCGGTTTCGGCATATCCATGCTTGAATCCATGCAGGAATTGAAGGCTGTTGACGCCGTTGCTAACCCTGCACCGGGGCTTCCGCGGGACAGTACGGGCCTAGTCAGGAAACTGCTCCTTTGCGCAGTTCTGCTGGCCGGTCTTTCCGCGGGTGCGGGCTTTTTGAACAGCAATGTATGGGGGCTGGGGAGCATTACCATCCTGTGGCCAACCACGGGATGCCTTATCGGGGTTCTGCTCTGCGCTCCCCGCCAGCACTGGCTGGCCTATCTTGCCGTGGGCTATGCCTGCGACATGCTGGAGAATATGCTGTTTGCCCCGGCGCAGCCGACGTGGCTGAACTTCTACCTCTCCGGGTGCAACGTCATCGAGGTTTCGCTGGCCGCATGGTTGCTTTACCCGACGTTTGCGCAGGGGCAGAACATGAGCCGGTCAAGGCAGCTGGTGCGGCTGCTGGGCTTTGGGGCTATTGTCGCGCCGGGAGTCGCTTCCCTGGCGGCGGGCTTTGGGCTGTCCCGCTTCGATGGGGAATCGCTTTTGCAGAGCTTCGCTCACTGGTTTACCGCTGATGGGCTGGGCGACTCCATCCTTATTCCGCTCTATCTTGGTTTGCAGAGGAAGCCCTGGTTTTCCAGCCGCCCGTGGCCTGAGATTGTTGCGCTCTTTGCAGTGCTTTGCGCGGTCAGCGGCGTGGTTTTCTGGCAGACGGCTCTTCCGCTGCTGTTCTGCATTCTTCCGTTCCTGCTACTGATTGAGATTCGGCTGGGGCTTTCAGGCTCTGCGATTGGACTGCTTGCCGTGGTTGCAATTGGCGGATATGGGACCGCCCTCGGACACGGGCCGGTGGCGCTCAGCCACTTTGCTTCGGTGGCTTCCCATACCCTTGCGCTGCAGGCATTCATCTTCGTTTGCCTGCTGTTTCTCTATGTAACAGATGTGGTGATTGCGGAGAAGACCAGCCTTGAGCGCGACCTTCGCTCCAGCGAACGGCTTTTCCGGCTGCTGACAGAAAACTCCTCCGACCTCATCATCCTTTACGACATGACTACGGAGAAGCGGCTCTATGTTTCTCCGTCGGTCAAGCAGGTGCTGGGCTGGGACCAGAAGGAAATGCGCGAAATTGACCGGAAGATGTTCGTGCATCCCGATGACCTGTCCTATGTGAACCGAATGTTTCGGGAGTGCCGTGAATCCAAGTCCCTAAGGGTGGCGGACTTTCGTGCTCGGAAAAAGGATTTGAGCTATCTCTGGATGCAGTTCCACCTGGTTGCCAACCTCGACCCGGCAACCGGAATTGCCGAGAGTATCGTCAGCGTCACCCGGGATATCTCCGCTAGAAAAGCCGAAGAGGAGGAGCTGCGCAAGACGCTTGGTGCGGTGCAGAACCTTGCCAATATTGACGCCCTGACAGGCATGGACAACCGTCGCTCTTTTGATAATTACCTGGTAGAGGCGTGGAGCCACGCCGCCCAATCGGCGGATACCATTTCCCTGCTGATGATAGATGTGGATTTTTTCAAGAGATACAACGACTCCGTAGGACACGTAGCCGGAGACCAGGGCCTCAAGGATGTGGCCCGGTCCATTGCATCCTGTGTGCTGCTCCCCGGCGGCATGGTGGCGCGTTACGGAGGGGAGGAATTTGCCGTGATTGCTCCTGCAACGGATGCCGAGGACGCCCGGCTGCTTGCGGAGCAGATTTGCTCCTCAGTGGCGCTCAAACAGATTCCCCATCCCGGTATTCCGGCTGGCCATGTCACCGTTAGCGTTGGATGTGCGACGCTGGCTGCTACGCCTGATTTGTCCGCTGTGCACTTGGTTCGATGCGCTGACTTGGCGCTCTATCAAGCCAAATCCGACGGGCGAAACTGTGTCCGGGAGTTCCGTACACGGTGAGCTTTTGTCTTTGATTGGGGGGAGCACCAGAAAGGCTGCGTGGCGCGCAAAGCGCGCAGTTCGCGGCACGCGCAGTGCTGGTGGCGGAGGAGCGGATCGAACGCTCGACCTTGGGGTTATGAAGCGGTAGCCCGAGGTTTAGCAATCCGTGGTTCCAGCCGCCCAGGAAAGTAAAATCGCAAATTTCGTCGATCGCTTCCCGAACAACTTTCGCAAAACTAACGGAGGCTCAAATAAAAAGCAACTAAAAAGTTTTCCACAGCCTTTAAGCGCGTTGTCTTTCTTGGTTCCATGGGCTCGGCTCCATCGCTACTGGCTTCTTTGCGAGCCAGGGACCTGCAGGCTCCTCGACCGTCTTACGTGTCATGCCATCGCCCCAAACAGAGGCGCCCCAACCGCGTTGAGCAGCCATACAGATCGCCGTATATCGCTGCTGCATTTGCCTGGTCATGTGACCCGCAAATGTCATCGTTACTGTAAGCGGGACCCCAGCCTCGGCCATACGAGTTATTCCGGTATGACGCAAGTCGTACATGCGTAAATTCGGCATCCTGGCCGCGAGGCGCACCTCGCCCCATGGACGCTTCAATCCGGAGGCGCTCATCGGCTCGGCCGGGTTATATATTTCACCGCCCACTCTTGCCGGGAAGAGATAATGCGTTGGCTGCGATGCGCCCAGCGACTTGGCTCTTGCAATCAATCCTTCCAGTGCCCACACGCAATCCTCCGTAAGAATCGGAATCGCGCGAAAACGATGCGAGTTTTTAGCTCCCGCCGGCGGGATCTGGATGATCCGGTCAGCAAGCATAACGTCGCATAACCGCAGGGCTCGCAGCTCATTTGTGCTGGCTGTCGTTTGCAGCGCCACGATTGCATATTGATAGATCAAGCGGTAGGAAAGCTTACTTGCGGCAACATGCAGAAAGTTGTGCTGCTCCTGAACGGTCATCGCATGGATAACGTCGCTCTCTTCTGTGCGTACACGCAGTAGCGCTTCTTCCTGCTCTTCGTCCCACAGTTTGGCGTCGCGAAGGATGCGAACCATCAAGGCTACCTCTTTGCGGAGATGATTCGCGCCGCACGGAAGCGCCCATACCGTCTGCAGGAACTCATAGCCGCCGCCGTGCTCTTCGGCCCAGTATTCCGCAGCCTCTAACGTCTGATGCGGTCCTTGCGGCTTTTTGCCTTTATGGCACCACCATGAACCGTTGCGGTCAGTTGCATTTGTTCCGCGCGCTTCCTGGTAATCCATCAAGTCATCCGGCGTGATCTCGCCGATCGGCTTTAGCTGGAAGAGCCTAAACTTCGTCAGGGCCGACGCGCAATTTTCATAATCCTCACGCGTTCGGGGCTTAATATATCGGACCTTGCTTTGCCTGCAGTCTTTTTCTGCAATTGTTCGGCGGCCGATCCAAATCTTAAAAGCTTCTGCAAACAACAAATCTGGGGTAAGTTTACTGCGAACCAAGGACCATTCCCGCGCACACTCCGGGCAGCCGGAGATACTGCCCTGGTGAGCTACATGAAGAAAATGTGAATCGTTGGCATTATTCATACTGGCCGCATACGCTCCTGTCAAGTCGTTGCGGCCGGATCTGAAAAGCGTATGAATCCGCTAATAAATCGTTTCATCTCGAGCGGAGAAACGGTTCAAGCTTTCAGGGTTTCTCTTAGGCAGAAGGATCTGATTCCAGAGAAACCGCCGCGGTAACTGTGCCAGTTTCACATATTTACGCATTGCATTGCAATGCGTAATAGATTTATGTTGCAAATTAAAACAGGAGCGCTTAATTTATTGGCTTGACTATGCAACGCAAAAAACTACCCGGCCGCCCGAAAAGTGAAGAGCTTCGCAAAACGATTGCTCTTCGTCTTCCCCCCGATCTCCTCAGTAGCGTTGATCAGGTCGCCTCAGAGAATTTCCAGGAACGCACGAACGTGGTGGAGATATCCCTGCGTGCCATGCTGCGCCGCGGCTTCATCAAGACACTCGAGGATGCACAGCAGTCACTTTGAGTCCTCGAGTGTCTGCAGTTAGTTGACGTTGATACCTGTATCAGCGGAAGCGCTACTCGAGGCCTGACCGCTACCACGCACCTCCAGCTCCATAGCAGACAACGTTAAAACTAGCCGCTCCGGACGTCGCATAGGTGATCGACACACCTGTTGTATTTTCTGCCGTCAGATAGGCAAAGCCACTATTAGATGTCGGTGTCAGCTGGCACTGCCTGAGCGACGTCATGGCTGATGAGAAGTTGTGGGTAACAGTTGTGCCTGATGCGGAAGAAACAGTACCCATAATGGCGCTCGAAACAATTGCCCCGGACGAATCTGTGCCGACAACAGCCGCGCTCTTTGTGCCTGTTGATGTGACCGTTGTTGCGTACACATTCTGCCAGGGCATAGTGGATTGCCCTAGATTTAAAGTCGCACCAGACAGCGGCCCAAAATAGGTAGAAGTTAGCGCTGCGATGTTGGCATTATTGACGCCGTACAAAACGTTGCCGCCGCTTTTCGTGCTGAGAATCAGGTTGGAACCCGTCCGCGAATAGATATTCGATGCCCAAGTCAACCCGTCGTTGTATGTGACCGGATCCGAGCTGTCATATACGAGAGAGCCCGACGGAGCAACCTGCATCGGATGAGGCTCAAGGTGCGTATTGCTGTCCAGCACCCCATCAAATCGCACACTCGCAACAGAGTTGGAACCTGTGTAGAGATACAGATTTATCATGTGCGTGGTCGCATCCCGGTACGCGCGGAGGTAAATACCAGTGCCACTCGCACTGGATAGATCCTGCGGCCCGCTCCCGCTGGTCGACCATTTGAGCGTGCCATTTTCGTTGGCAAGCAGGATCACCAGTCTCGCCTTGTCCCCTAGTTCTAACCCTCCCGTAAGTGTCACGGTCAAAGAGCTATGGATAAGCGTGGTTGGAGCGTTGGGCGCCGGCATCTCAGCGAGCAGAAATGGAGTTGCAATTTCCGCACCCGCAGTATTGCCTGTCGTGAACGTCATGATGCGATTCGGGTCCGTCGAGTCAAGTCCCCGCGATTCGATGTAGACACCACTACTCGGCGCTGGGTCCGATGCACACTTATGGCTGTTAAACACAGTGAATCCCGGGTTGAGCATGTTCAGGCCGAAAGCGGATCCGCCATAACTGGACGTTGACCATCCATACCCCACATCGACTGGAAGGCCTGAGCCGTTGATGAACTGGTAATAGCCGGAGTTCGGATTCAGGTTCGTGCATCGTTGATTCATCCAGGTCACATTCACTGCTCCGCTGCCCAGCTCCAGATCATGAACACTGCTGAAGATTCCGCTTCCCGCGTCTGTTCCGTAGATAATCGTGGGCGAGTCGATAACCGTAGAGCTGGCGGGGGATGTATTCGTGTTACCGCTGACCGCAAAGCCTGCCTGCACAAGCGAGTCGAGCTCTGCAGCGTTGAAATAGTGCCCGTAATTGAAGTCCCAGATACCTTTCGCCTCGCCCCAGGGATGCGGATGATAAAAAGCATTCGAAGCTCCGGCGCGTGTGTGAATGCCTGCATACGCGCCGGTTTCGCCAGCCTGTAAATCGTAGAAAGTCGAATCAGCGGAATCCACATCGATGCCGAAAGCGGAGCTCGAGGTGTCGGGCAGAGCAGCTACAAGATTAGCGGTGATGCCGGATCCAGCAGTCGTTACAGTTATAGAGCTCACCGTGTAAAGCCCCGCGCCATCCGCAGCCATCGTCGCATATGCAACCGGAATGCCTCCGCTTGCATAGCAGGTAAGAGTTCCGTCGCCACATTTGAATAGCACGGGCAGAGGCCCAGGGTTGGCATAGTGCCTGCTGCCATCGTACCCGCTGACGGCGATGCTTGCGACGGTCGAGCCGGATAGCGTTACAGTCAGATCGGCCGGGCCAGCATTGCTTCCTGACCAGACAAGCACGTTATGTGTGAAATAGTTCAAGCCTAGGCAATTCGTGCTTGCCGGGCAAGCGCCGTACCCTCCGTTAGCCATTGCAACTGTGCCAAACGCGATCCACGCTGATCCGGACGATGTGTCGCCTGTCACGTTGTTAAGCGTTGAGCCCAGGCATGAGACGTTGTCCATTGTTCCCATGAACCATGCATAAGCAAGCACGCATGGAGCGGGCGCGCCGCGCATATTGATGCCGATGTCTTTGATGTGCGGATTGAGCCAGTGACTCGAAATGCTCGATGTGAGAGTGGATGGAAGCGGAGGAAAATTGAGAAGCGGAGCAGTAAAAGAAGCCGGCGTTGCGGGGCTGATAGAGGTCTGCGGCGCATAGAGGCCAGCACCGGCACCGCTCAACGTCAAGCTTAACGTTGGATATCCATTTGTAGTCGGAGCAGTCAGCTGGAATCCATTCGTCGTGGTGCTGAAGCCAGGTGCAATCACTCCGTATGCTTGCCCTTGGGCAGAGGATGCCGTCTGGTTCCGCTTAACGGCACTCCAAAAGACGTCTGTAGAGGTATAGCCAGAAGAGTGGTACTCTTTTGCGCCTTTCGGAATATACTCGGGCGTCTGCGCGGAGCCCAGCATGGCAACAATAGCAAGCAGGTTTAAAATCGCTATTTTCATCGTATCTCCTAAGCGAAAAGGGCCACGATAATCGGGCCAAGGTTGGGGGGCGTCGTGAAAGTAAACTCCCAGATATCTCCTCCGACGTGCGTGACGGGTCCGTAATCAGTGACCGGGTTCTTCCAGATTCCGGCTGCGTACACGGTGGGGATGGGCTGAGTCGATTCGCTCGCAACGAACTGGAACGTTGCGTTCACCCCGTCAACGTCTCCAACGCACTCCTGCGCGGCAGGCACGGCTGCTCCTGGAGCAAGCATCATGTACGTCAGATCGCCGTTCGCGTTGAATACGAGAATCTTTCCCGCGCGCTGACTAGCTGGGCCGAGTTCAACTGGACCCGTCTCGATGACCGGAAGCTTGAGGCAGCGGTCCACCTGCCCCTGCAGCTGCTGCACAAGAATTGTGAGCTTGTCGAGCGCATCCGTAATTACTTCGGGGTAAAAGCCGCCCTGGTTGGTCAGCTCAGTTTGCTGTAACGGCGAGACAATGGAGGTGATGATCAGCTTGCTGCCCAAGGCGAGCGGCCCTCTGAGCAGAGTTACTGAACCGCCCGGATCATCATTCTGGTCACCGTTAACCGTGACACTATAGTCGGTATCAAGATCGAGATTGCTTTGGTCACCCGCAGCATCCACGCTCACAACCATCAAATCCTCGGCAGCGTATATCTTGAAAGAAAATGGAAAGCTTGAGACCGCCCCGCTGCCAGTAAATGGGCCAGCAATTCTCACTTGCGAGCTGATCGTCATAAGACGCGAACCTCCGGCCGAGCTCACGCCCGGTGATTTTGAGTTCTGATTTTTATGGGTTAGTTGATGTGGCCGGTAAGGATACCGCGCCACCAATCTGAGACATCCTCTGGCTGAGATTTTCCATCCCACACGTCCCAAAGAAAGCGTCCGGTTGCTGCTGGTTGTGAAACCGGAATGCCTGATACATAACCAATCGTGTTGGCGAACTGCTGGCCGGCGCTCTTACTCAAAGGTTCGCCATGGATAACCTTCTCCGCATTCCATGCGGTTGTTACAACGCTGCGTCCTACATCAGTAAGCGGTGTCAGTTCGTATTCGCGATGCTCCAGGGCTGCGGAAACAGCAGTTCCTGCAAGCGGCACGCCTGCGACTGCGTTCTCGATCATGGCTTCACTTACTCGCCCAGCAAAATTTCCTAGGTCGTTGCCGTCTTCGTCCTCTTTTTTCTTATCCGGCGTGAGCAGCGAATGCACTAACGCCGGCATAACGAGGTAAGCCCAGCTGCGAGCGAGCAGCCTGGGAAAATCCCGTACGCCAGCTCTTCCCCGAGCGATCCCGACCCAACCCTTTGCAATATCCCGCTCGCGTTGATACATGTGGCTAAAGAAGCTATAAAACATCGTTGCCAGAGAGGCGACTCCCTGCGAACGCTGGATCTCGGCCAGGTCCTGGATGCCACCGCCGCCATGAGCGTTACGCACGGCACGGTCCGCATACGCAATCGCATCTCGCTCGGAAATATTCAGGCCGCCATCCTCGCCGGCCGCCATGCCCTTCAGGTAAGCACCCATCCAGGTAGGCATCGCGCTTGCCATATCACTCATCGCTACGCCGTAGCCTGCAAACTTTTGGGAGTTTTGTACGAGCTTTATCAGCTTGCCCTGAGGCGTGGAACTTGTTTCCCGCTGCTCTATATTACGTAGCAGCTCCGTCACGCTCCGGTCGACATGGGTTGCGCGCTCCGCCATAAAGGGGCTGCGATCGAACACAAAATCGCGTGTCGCCTTCATGCGATCCATACCTACAAACTGCTCGGCACCTTTTGCCAGCCACTTCGTCCCGATCTCTCCAACGCTGTTCGAGAGCGCTGTTGATCCGTGCTTCAGGATTGTGGAGAGCCGGAAGCCGATTCCTACCATGGTTACGTTAGTTCGAGCATTCCGGATGAACCGGTCCCAGCCCGTAAGATTGCTCGTATCGAAGACGCGGTCATTCGCAATTGCCTGCAACCATGGCCGAAATTTTGCCGTAAACTCTCGTCCATAGGTGTGATCGACAAGACCGCGCACACGCGGGTCACTGAGAACCTTGTTCGCGTTGATGATCGCATCGCGGTAGGCAAGGTCATGCGTTACCTGATCGAGATGCCGTGGTATCACGTCAAGGCTGAACCATATAGGCCCCACGTACCCAGAACGCTCCATCGTGTGCCCATGAGCCGTGCCTGGCCTGGAATAACTGTTCTCAAATAAGCTGTCATCTGCCCTTGCCTGGCGCTGCGAGATCTGCTCATCCAGAAAGGAGTTGTAGACGAGCGGATAATATCCCCCGTCGTAATGGCCGTGCGCTGTGGTCAATGGCTCTGGAGCAACCATCTTTGGTGCCTGTCCGGAACGCGCCTTTTCCTGCGCTACAATCTCATCTCCATAGCTGCCGATCAGGTTCCAGATCGCCTGAACAAAATCCATTTCATGCCTGCTCAGCAGGCGGTTGATAACGCTTAGTACGCGCTCCTGATTCCAGCTGTAGTATTGGAACATCTTGCGCTTATTTTCCGTATTGCCCATATTCAGCGCCATGGCCAGCAGGTCGCCGCGGTACCACTTCGTTCCGCTTCCCCACATACCATCGCCGCGCGGCAGCTCCGGCACGTCCAGCACCTCTCGCAGATCGATACGAGCTCCAGCAAGTCTTTGTTGCTCTTCTCTCAGCGCCTCATGCGCTCGCTTGCGCAATTCATAACGCTTACGGGCACCGTCGTCGATCAGGCGATAGATACGTTGCCACGGACCATTCACAGGTGCATCTTCTAATCCAGCCCGGCTGCCGGCATCCAGCCATTGCAGTACCTGGTTGATCTGCAGGAGCGAAGCATCCATGCTGCGAATCCAGCTCTTCTTTGAGAGCAGCTCGGCATTTACCTTCGTCATTCCCTGGCCGTACTTAAGATCAGGACGAATATCGACAGGCGCTTTGCGCTCCATTCCTTCGAGGGTGCCACGCATGGCAAGATACTGCGCATCGAGCGAGATAACCTGCCCCTCCAGGTCAACCTCTGACTGGCGCCTGCCCACGTGCTCGAGGGATTTAACAGCATCGCGCAGATCGCGGAGCTGGCCGATCGTCATGTCTCGCCAACTCATTGTTCCCAGACGTGCAACCAGCTCTTCCGGAACAGCAGGAGTAATCCCGGTGCGCTGCCCTTCACTGCGCACCCAGTTCAGCAGCTCCTGCGAGCTGGCATCCATCACGCGCCGCTGCGGATCAGGATCGTATCCCCTCAGCAGTTGCTGGATTTTATCGAAGTACTCCGCGCCGATCGCCTTGCTTGTTTCTACGCTGGCATTTGCAAACTTCGTCAGGTAGCGTAACGCCGACTGCACTTCCTCGCGTATCTCAAAAGCGGCGCTGAAAAATGCATTCTGAATAAGCTGCCCCTGCTTGGCTCTGACCGCGGCCTCGCTGTCGCCGCGGCTCAGCGCTTCCTTCGCCTGACGCGCTAGCCGGGCCTCGTTAGCCGCATACTCACTCGGCCGCACATCCTGCAGAGTTTTTTCAGCCAGAATGCGATTGGCAGTCATCCTGGCCGCCGCACGCAGCTCACGCACCGGCTGGTTTACTTTTGCCAAGGCCTTAAACTCTGTCGCAATTACGCGAGCGTGGGCTACATTATGCAGCGCTCTTTCGATTGCCTCTGCCTGCTGCTCCGGCGTGTTCAGCTCTCCATAGCGTTCAAGCATTCGTTGGTCGACGCGCGCCGCAATCTCCTCTTTAAGCGGGCGCGCATCTGCGATCGTCCGCACAAGCTGATCCGCGGAATAAAATCCGAACATCTCCGCGACAAGGTGCGGATCGAGGCCGTCTTTCGCCGTCAATCCATTCAGCTTGGCGAAGTTTGGCCGCTCACCAAGACCGCTCGAGGGATACATGGCCTTAACTGCATCGGCATCCAGTTTGTTGCCGGACGTAACCTGGACGGGAATTCCGTTGATGTCTTCCACTTCGCCGTTCTTCAGGAAGCGGAGCGCCTTCTGCAGAGGCTCGCTCCACATCTCACGCTCAACATCCTTCCGCACTGCAGCCCGCTTGTTTTTCTCATCAGCCGCCAGGTCTTTCAGAGTCCGCGTGCGAATATTTTCGAGGAACCGCAGATCCCGCGTTCTCGCTGCACTCAGGTCCGCCGCTGCCCAATCTGTTGCTTCCTGCTGCGATGCCCTGTAAAGCTCGAACTCCTCTTTCGACATGCCGGCCTGTTCGGCACTCGCAAACAATGGCGTCATGAACCGAAGGCTTTCGGCGCGCCGAATATCGTCCTCGCTGGCCAGCATGCGGTCCATCACATCGCGCACTTCGCCCGTCAGAATCGGTAGATCCTCGCCATGCTGCTTGCGATACGTTTCGTTGATCTCTGTAATGGACTTATAAACGCGCTTCAGCCACTGCGCAAAGCGCTGAAAGACTCCCGTCAGCTCCACAGTTGGAGCTTTCCCCTCTGCCATGTACTTTTCAAAGCTGTAGGCAAACTGCTCATGGAACTTACGCTGCTCTTCGAGCGACATGGAATTCCACGTGCTCAGGTCCTTTACGCCGAACCATTTCAACAACGTGGCCATATTGTCGCGGACTTCCTGTGGCGCCCTGGAATCGCCTGCCAGATCCGCGTAGACGGTCAGGAAGTAGTGAGCCGTCTCATGCAGAAACGTACTAACGTCTGATTTTTCGGTCAATATCGTCGTCAGGCGGCTCGGATCGAAACCACCGCGCCTGCCTAAATCTGTGGACTGATAGTACGTCTTCAATATTTTGATAGCTTTGTCGTCGAAAACGACATAGTTATAAGAGTCACCACCTCTTCTGCGACTGTTCCCATCGAGGTATTTAATTCCGGAAATTCCCTGCTCATGTAAATTTTCTGACGCATCTACTGCATCCTGCCATGCCCCGTCATCATCCGGATTGGCAAGAAAGTTATAGATATGCCGACCGGGTGCATTATCGTCTATCAGCTGCTTAAGACCCTCCCCGAGATACTCGTTTCCTGACTCTGAGAATCTAGTGGCAAGTTTACGCAGACCTTCCTTTACCGCTCCTGGCTGATTCCCGAAAGACTCGTCCCAGTGCAGCATTTGATGCTCTTCCGGGATATCTGCTTCGTATAGCTGGCCGCCGATCTTAAGCTTCTTGTAATCGAGATCGCGAATTGCCTGTTCAGTTTTCCGGGCGAAATCCTCGCCTTCATCTTTAATATCCCAGCTATGCTGGATTTCTTCTATCGCCTTCGACTTGTCGCCATCAAACAAAATCAGAAGACCAGCCGCTTTACCCTCGGGCGTACTGTAAGATAGATTCTTCCCCTCATAGCTGACTACGTGTTTTCCCGTCTTGTCGCGATACCATTCCGCAACTTTCTTATCCCCGGCAAAGTACAAACCCCAACCGTACGCCTGCGCGCCTTCTCCATCGCCTATATGGTTAAGCGTAAAACGGTCGAACCGATACGGCGATCCATGAAAAGCAGATTGATATAGCGGCTCGTCGGGATTGACCTTGGATTCAACTGGAGCTATACTCTCGTTAGCTGCTTTGGCCTCAGGGACCGTAAGAGGACTTGCCACGGCAAGTGACGGACTGGTCCCGGTCCGCTCCCATAGCGGCGGCTTATTCTTGTACTGGTTCCCGCGCACCTCCATCGCTGTGCGTACATCGTAGTAATCCCCTTCACCATCCTTCTCGATTCGGACAATCAATCTTCCGCGCGAAGGCTTCGCAGGGTCCTTGACAACAATGTCGTACGCTGTTCCGGTGCGTGATGTGGGCGTCTCGTAAATCGCGTCGTAGTTTTTCGACACATAGTTAACAAAGTTTTCAATTGATCCAAAGCGCTTCGCAATATCTCCGCCGCGCTGTTTCTCAATATGTATGCGACCCTGAGTATCGTCTCCCTCGCGTAGGCGAATTTTCCCGGATGGTATTCCAGCGTCATGAGCTACGTCTGGAGTGATCTCTCCAAAGTGAAACTCCCCGTCCGGCGCCGGTACAAAGCTCTGCGCAAGCTGCCCGCGCAGATCGCCGGCGGCGCGTTGAATCGTATAGCGATGCTGCCGAAAAAACTCCTCCGGAGATTGGTTCATGCGCTGCGCATTCACAGCCACAAAGTCGCGGACCCAGCGAGCATTCATCCGCGCCACATTTTCCGGATAGACTTTCGTAGCCTTGAGCTGCTCGTAGATGTCGCCTTCCACGGCGCGGGCGCTTTTTGCAAATTCCTCGCTGGCAGACATCTGCTGTACAGCCTGGTCGCGCGCCTCGTTAAATATCTCCACATGTCGCGCTGCAGCCGCCTTTGCTTCGGCACCGCTGATCGCATCCGGGCTCGTCCTCAGGTGCTGGACCAGCTCCTGCCCCAGGGGTGTTCCAGCCAGACGAGCGGCATATTGCTCGGTTGGGATTACCACATCGCCGCCAGTCCCCGCAGCCTCGATCACTTTATCGCTCAGCCCCGGCAGCGTCTTGTCCAGGTCATCCGGAGTAATCTCGCTCTGCCTGAGCACGTCGGCCATGGTCGAGCCGTCTACATATAGGTTCTGCACCGGCGTTCCCGCGGCCTGTGAGCGGATGAAGTTTTCATAGGCATCGGGATTGCGCTGGCGAACCTTGCTCTCAGCGGCGTTCTTCCCGAGCTCGTGGATAAACATCTGGCGCCGCTGCGCATCGGTCACAACCGCATTGCGCATATGAAAATCAAGAAGTGCGCTGAGGCCGCCAGTAGCGGACGTCATAGCTGCACCACTCAGGAAAGAGCGCGCCGCATCCTCCCACATCGCATCCTGCTCTTCGGGCGATTTAGGGAATAAATCGTAGCTGGGAGCGGACGTATCATCAGCCGATCGTGCCCAGCTTTGCGCCATGTTGCTGACAAGCGATTGTCCACCCATCAGAGCGCCGCCCTCGCCAGATTGGAGTGCCAGGCCGCGAAGCGTTCCTGCCAGAGCTTTCGTCACTGTCGGAGTGGTAAGCGCAGCCGCAGTTTCACTTCCAATAAACCGGCTCGTAATTGAATTGATTGCGTCAGCCGCAGGCCTTCCGGCCACCTTCATCAAGCCCATCTGCAGGGCCGTGTTGATTGCTGCTCCTGCCAGGGATGCCTGTTTGGCGTGATCTGGACTAATCCCCTGCCGCAACATCTGACGGTAGAGATTGCCGGCCATCATTTCATAGGTGCTGGCGCCAAACTCCGACTCGGCCGCGGCGCTAAAACCAGCGAGTGCACCAGGCGCAGCTCCAACGCCACCAAAGAGTGCACCAACGCCAGCTCCCACCCCTGCACCGACTCCGCCGACAGTTGCAATTCCCGGAGCCATGCCCCAGACATTCCCGCCAAAATTAGCCAGGCCTCCGAGGAAGGTTCTCTGCGGACCAATATCCTGTAGCCTGCGATCAAGAGCTTCGGCACGCTCAATCTCGTCGGGTCCAGCAGTGCCCATCATCCGCTTGAAATCAAGACGGCCTTGCTCAAATTGCATGGAGCCAGCTGAGAACTGATCGCGCACATCCTGAAAGATTGCGCCAGTAGCAGACAGATTCGGAACATCATCCTGCGCAATGGCTGCAAAATTCGGGTCTTGCATGATTGCCGCGAGCCGCGGATTTACCGCCGGAAGATTCTGATCCAGGATTGATCTGGTTCGGGACATCCCACGCACAACCTGCATATTCCGCTGTGCCATATCGGGATCAACCCCGAACTGGATGCCGAGCCGCTGCGCTTCTCCTGCAATATTCGGATCTTGCTTAACGGCCTGCGAAATCGAGGTAAGAAGACGGCTATTGTCGGCCAAATCCTCCTGAACTGTCCCCGCATTGATCATATTTTCGAGTACTTGATCGCCTGAAAGAGGCGGAGCATTTGCAGGAATAGAGGGCTGTATTGTCCGATTTTGAGGCATAAAACTCCTTGCGGTTTCATTTACCGCGTTAAGCTGAGGCGGAAAATTTACAATTGCTGCACGTGAAAAAGGCTCCGCAAATACTCGGAATTCTCTGGGCGCTTTTATGCTTAGCTCTATTGATTATTCGTGTTATCGAAAAATGGAAAGCGTTTCTAGTTCTAATAGCAATATCCGTTGCACTTTCCTGGCTGTATCACTTAAGCGACAAGCCTCGCCCGCGCACCTCGGCAGATAGCGAGCAGGCACAAACGCTGCCGCTCCCTCCTGTTACCAAGAAATCTTCAGGATGCGGTGTGCTTGGAATATCTGTACTACTTGTTGCTGCTGGATTGCTTGCGGCTGTTTTGATATACCAGAACAGCTCTTACCAGAAACCATCATCTCAGCCCTACATCTCAGCCCCAGTAATTGCTCCCAATCTATATGGATCAGACGGAATTATCTGCAGGGATGGAACGATCAGCCATAGCCGACACCGGCGTGGCGCGTGCTCTCATCACGGTGGTGTGCGAAACTGATTGCAGGAAATTCAACTCAGGAGGATATGGTCATGTCCGAAAATAAAACAATTTCAAGAAAGTACGTGTGGGCAGCCTATCCCGTTATAGGACTGCTTGTGATTGTGCTATTCAACATCAGAATGAACATTTACCGCAGCTCACAATCGCGTCCGCTTCCTGACGATAATTATGTTCGCACGGGAGCTGCGCCTATCTCAGCAGAGCGCGTGCTAGCTAACGAAATAAATCTACAAAGCGCGCAAGAAAACCTTATGCAGAATAGCTACCTTCAGGGATTGCTAAAAAACTCATCATCAGATGTGAGAAATGAAGCGAGAAATTTTGGAGTAAAGGCTGGCAATACGCCAGAAATTGCCTTAGATAATATGCGTACTATCCGATCGCTCCGCGAAAGCTCAATGCAGGCAACCGGCCCCAAGGTTACCGTTGAGCTTGCCCGCATCCTTGATGACCCTTCCCTTCGCTAACATTACTTATCCCAACGATCAAGCGCGTCGCTCCATTCCTTCAGCGTACGACCATTGTTAACGTCCCACTCATACGCACGCCCGACTGGAACACCGAAGAACCTGTGCCACCAGTCAGGATTCGTCGTGTAGCTTGTGCCACGCATGTTCGCTACCTGTGGTTTTCCACGGGCAACCCACTCTGCATAAATGCTTGCCGGGTCTGTTGGCTTACCTTGAGCCGCCATATCCTGCGCAAGTAGACCGCGGATATCATCGGGGATCGGCGTAAAAGCTACATCTCTTCCGTTGTATCGAGTGAACGCTTTGGCGTCATTTTTTGTCGTAAGCGAGAACATTGGAACGTTCGCTGAGCCGCCGCCCCAGTTCCAGATCTGCACTGTCGAAAGAATGGCCTTATCGATCTCGCGCTGCTTCTCTTCGTCATTAAGTGGGCGCTTCAGGGTAATCTGCTGTGCGCGGATTGAATCCTGAATTCCCATGTACAGATTGGCTGCAGCAATCTGCTCCGGCGATCCTTTTTTTGGATCAATATACTGCGACATACCATTGAGAGCCAGGCTGCGATTGATCTGCGCCATATCGATACTGGCGTCCATAAGACCTTCGTTCTGCTTTTGCCGCACCATCGCCTCACGGCCCAGGCTTACCCATGTCCCAGTTTCAAGATAAGGCCGCGCAGCCTGCACCTTTTCCATTGTTAGATTCGGGTCAGTCGCAAGCCGGAAGTAAACATCCGGATCATTCTTTTGCTCTCCTGGCTGCTTCAGCTTGTACTGGAGTTCCGGGCTCATCTTCGAGTAGACCTGCGCAGGAATGGAGGTCCAATTTGCATTGTTCTGGTAATAGATGTCCATCCCCTGCTGATCGATATTCCTCTGCTGCTCCGTTTCAATCTGCCGCTGCTGCGAACTGAGCGCACGCATGTAGTTGATCTTGTCTTTCTTAACCTCCGGCTCAAGATCGCTGTTGTTCACCTCATCGATCGCGGATTGGAGTACATTCGGATCACTGATGCTCTGTGTGTTTTTATCGTGCAAGGATCTGAGCGCAGAATCCGCCTGGATATATTGCCGTGGGTCCACATGTACGCCGGCCGCGTTCGTCATTGTGTAGTGCAGCACCGGCCCCGTGGCATCACCCGTCTTGCCAGTCGCAGCAATCACCTGGCCAGCCTTGACCTCATCGCCGACGCGCACATTAGAAGTATTCAGGTGCGCATAGCCTGTCGTCCAACTGCCGCCATGATTGACGACTACCTGCAGGCCTCCACGCGGTGTCGTATAAACCTCCGTGACTTTTCCATCTGCCGGCGCGACCACAGGCGTATTCTCTGAGACCTGGATGTCGATGCCATTGTGGCTGCTCGATCCGCCGAACTTCGCGGCTTGCCCGGACCTGTCAGCACCGAGGCCTTGACCGATAGTGAAGGAAGATCCTACCACTGGGAGCCCCTGGAAGTTTGGCATTCCTGAATCGGCGATACCCTTCGCCGCGCGACCATCGCTGTTCGCATATTTGTTCAGCACGTTGGCGCCATCAAGGATCTCGTCTTTGTTCGAGGCCTGCTCGATCTCGCGATTAAGCTGGTCAGCAGTATCCGGGTCAATCATTCGATTCGCCTGCCAAGCCTTGAAGAAAGCCTTGGCTGCGGCGGAGTTTTTATCAATGTCTAAAAAACCTCTCACAACTCCGGAGGCTACTTTCGTTAAGGCATCCTGCTTCATTGCCAGGGCGATTGCATCTTTCGGCCCTACACCATAAAGCGCGTTTGCAGCTCCATTCGATTCATCGACAATCGCGTTAATGTTCTGATGGAACTTTCCAATCGGTCCCTGCTCATCAAATTGATCCCACGCGCCTCTCGCATAAACAGCGGCATCTGTCAGCGCAGAGACGCGCGCCTTGCGGCTCTCCGCATCCATAGCACTAACCTGGCTGAATCGATGATCGCCAATCTGCTGATCAAAGCCGACCATGTGCTGATCCGCCATTGCGCCGAACATCTGGAGCTGTGTTTTGTTTTGCAGCGTCCCCTCGGCATCCTTGCGCGCTTTCAGCAGTGCGTCCGCAGTCGCATCGTAGTTGTCGAGCGCCGCCTTTCCGGTCGTGTGAAGATAGCCGGTATTCGGATCGTGGAGAACCTGCATGGAACTCGTGAGCATTTGCGTCTCAGCATTTCGGACGGCAGTTCCATTGATGCGATCCTGGATGCGATCGCCGATCGTCTCGGCCGTGCGCGCTACCTGGCTGCCGGCCTGCTCGACGACATTGCCAAGGTTAATCAGATTATCCGGACCATGATTTTCAAATGGCTGAACATTCGGCCCCGTAGCCTTTGGCGTCTGATTCGGCTGCTGCGCTACACCTGGAACAAACAACTGCACTGCCATTTACGCTTCCCCCTTCGCCCAGCTCGTCCCGCTCAGCCAGTTCAACCCCACTCCAGCCGTTCCGCCAAGAAGGCCGCCCACTAACGACAGGCCAGGGCTGATCGACTGCGCGCTGCGCCTGGCGTTGGCTGCTGAGGTTTCGTAGAGTAATTGCTGATTACGTTCATTCTGCGCTTCGATGCGATCATTCTCAGCCTGCTGCACCGAATTGCGGTTAATGTTCTCGACGTTGATATCTTTCACGAGATCCATGCTTGCTTCGACTTCCGCTTCGCTTCCGCTACCGAGCTGGATGCCATGGCCCGCAGCTTCATTTTTCTCGGTTGCTTTCTCCTGGCCGGCCTGCATGGTGTAGTTGAAGATCTGGCTCTTGCCGGCCTCGAGGACACTCTCCGCGTCATTATCGGATCGGCGCGCGTTGATCCCTGCGAGACCCGCTTGAAAGCTATCGTTCAGCGCCTGGCTCGTATAGTTAGCCTGCTGCGCCTGCGCCTGGTAGAAGTTTCCGAATGCCGACCCGATCGCACCGATCGCCTGCATAATCAGCCCGGTGTTTTTCATTGCCGTACTGGTCTGCAACGGGTTCACATTCGTCGAAGGAACTCTCAAGCGAATCGAACTGCCAGGCAATTGCGTGCCAAGGTAAGGGCTTGCGGTATCAATTCCCCAACCCGGTCTGTCCCCATTCACTGTGATCGTCGTTGGAGGGGCAGAGAACTGCGTTGCCGATTCATCCATGCGCCAATCAGCATATGGGGCATAAGAACTATAGCCGCCCATCTACCCTCCAACCTCGATCTGCAACGAAAGGCTCACAACACTGATAGGAAGTGGCGCCTTGTTCTGAATTACTACTACGCCGTCTTGCTGCCAACTGGGTGTCAGATTTAACTGGATGGGCTCCGACTTCAATTCCGGTGGCGACCCATATGGCTCATTCCTGCGACTCTTGTACTCGTCCAGGTTATCCGTATCGGGACCAATAAAGACCGAACCGGTCTGAAAAACGCGCAAGGTAGCTTTGCTCACGTTCTTCCTGTTGGCCATACCGTAACCATCAATCTGGAGTGCCGGCGGAAGTGTGTGCAACTCTCCGATATACGGCAATCCGAGCGTTACCACAACAGCAGGGTACTCAAGCTTTACATTGCCCGCCTGCACTGTTACAGCGGACTGTTCCGCTCCATCCCCTAACACCGAGAGCTTTTCACCTTCAAGCCAGCTCAATCCGGAAATAGTATTTCGCGCCCACGCCCAGGATGTTGTCACAACATCTGCAAGCGGATCAGGATCCGGAGCTGTGCTTTGCCAGGCTGCATATGCAACGGTCGTAGAGGCCTCAGTGTCGATTTTGATGCGAGGCTGTGAACCGTCCTGCAGAGTAAAGACTAGAAGATCTCCGTAGTCCGTGGTTAATGGGGCTTTAAATATCGGCGTAGAAGCCGTCAGGACATATCGCGATCCCTGGCCCGGCGAAACCTCGCGCGTGATCGCGATGGTGGTTGCGGTGGTGTTGGTTCCGTCAAAGGTCTTTCCACTATCGACACAAAAGGCGTGAACGCGATCCTTCAGCAGGAGAGTCCCCATGCGCTCAATATAACGAACAGTGCTGCCGTTGATTGTTCGCCTGATAACCACATAGAGGCGGTACTCTGCTCCTTCCGGGATCGCGCAGCAGCTCTCGAAGATTCCAGATGTATCCGACCAGTGCCATGCTCCAACCTCTTCCTCCGGGATGTACGTCAAGCCCAGCAAAATGCCGGCACTTGAAACGCTCCACACGATCGGAACAGGGGCCTTCTGATACGTCATATCCACGATGTCGAGGTTATCGAAAAGATGCGCAGCGCGCAGGCTCAAATCTCCAGTGATGTATCCGTTTGCCTGCCAGTTGTATCCGAGCTCGCGCACATGGCCGCCATCAGCCGCACAAAAGACGGCGGATGTGTTCACAACACACGGCTGAACATTGTTTGACCCAATATAGCTTTGGCTTTTCGCACTGACGCTGGATGGGCTAAGCACATCGCTGCTGACTGGCGACACGCGAACCTCGGAGCTGTCTGTCAGCAGCAGGAGCTGGTCGAGTGGGACAATATGGCGAATCTCGCAACGCTGGTTGGCTGCAATCGTAGCCTCAATCCTATCCTCATCCGTAACAGGAAGACTGTAGCTCATATTGTGTTCAGTGGCAGCTCTGGTTGCCCAGAAGGTTTGAGGCGCAGCGTTTGTTCCGCCAAACACCTTACGCTGGTCGAAGTACCCTACCGCGGCTGGGTAGTTATTCGCCGACGAAAACACATCCTCATAAATCGGCGGAGTTGTACTCATATCCGGCGCAATGTTGTCATCGACAAACTGCACATCCGTCGTTTCGCCGATATACCCCCAAAGCCCATTCCTTTTCTTATAAACGATGTACCGTCCAGCTCCGATAACAGACATCCACTTGATCAGGTTCGCTCCGCCGACAGCGTCCAGGTCATTCTGCACGCTTACCACGGAGCTTAGCTCGCTCTGGTCGATATTGTTACTGGAAAGTGCAGCGACCGCGTAATCGCTCTCGATCGAATAGGCAGGATTGCTAAATTGAATCCTTACATCTCCACTAGAGCTCGACCAGGTGGATGTGTCGAGCGTGTTCCCAGACAAGTCTTCAACGGACAGCTCATTCGGAATCACATTCCCTGAGCCATCCTCAGGGATACTACTTACCACATAGAATCCGCTTTTATCTACCTGCGTACTGCCAATCACCGCGATCAGGTTGTAAATATAAACGGTGTCGCCTTCCGCGAGCTGATGCGCCGCCGCGGTCGTGAATACGCCAGGATTCGCCAGCGTGAGGGATGTGACCTTCAGATTTTCTCCGTAGATTGGAGTAACAGAAACGCTGGGGGGCGGAGTAATCGCCGGCGTAAATACCGAGGGTGTACACGTCCACTGCGTCGCGCTCAACCTCTTCATCTCATAAGGCGGATAATTTGGATGGACGATAGTGATGACATCGTTGCTCTGCGCATAATGCAGATCAAATATATCGGCACCGGCCCAGGGAGTTGGAATTTCATAACTCAAATCCCCTGGCTCCGGATCCCACCACACAGCCCCATCGCTGCCTGGAATCGCAGTTCCGCCGCCGTCATCGTTCACCGCATAGTAGACGTTGCCATTATGTTTCACGAGCTGGCCGGCACTGTAATACCGATATCCGCGAAGATTAGCGCCGGTGCCGCCGCTGGAGCTCGTAGGCACATCTACGCTCCAGTCGCTCAGCGTCGCATTCATACTTACGCTGCCACTCGGTAACGCAGTTCCGCTCGCCTGTATACGCACCTGCAAAGTGTCAAGATTGGTAATTGGAATCTGAACGTTGATCTGCTCAGTTCCAGGTCCGGCCATCAGATAAAACTCAAACCAATTCGCACCATCCATCGTGTACTGGAAAGACACCTCATAGTTGCCGTAGAGCACAAAGCCAGACACCTGGCCAGTGCCTTTCAGTACGGCATTGCCACCGGGCACGGCGACATTCCCGAGACTGCCGACTGCGGGTGAATTTGCCGTCCCTGTACTATTGGGCGATACACGCAGATTCACATGCGTATCGGGAGCCCCGGGGTAATTCGTATAAGTGACAGTGCCGCCCGGAGGCGGCGCAAGCGATACGAGAGAACTGCCATCCTTGATGTAAAAGTTGTTCGCGTCCACAACCTGCACAGTGTACGTGTATCCCACTCGCAGGCCAACGGGAAGCGCATAGTTTCCCGTGTCGTCATACACATAAAAGCGGACCGGATCTCCAGTTGAGAGCCCGTGAGCGGCCCATGTAATCTTCGCGGGTGCGGTATAGGTGACCGTCAGGTCGCCTGAGGGTGCTACCCATTCTGCTACGCCTGCGGTTGAGTACTGTAGCGTTTCTCCTTCCGCGTGAAAGCGAGCATAATGATCACCCAGCTCAATCACAATCGCCTGCCGAATCGCATAAATAAAAGGGATCAGCCGAGCAGAACCATTGGCCTTCGTTGAGTTCACATACTCAAAGCCAGGCCTCTGCTGTGCGGGGCCCTGCGGCTTGGCGATAAAGTTTCGCATCTTCGCAGCGCCATTCTGATACTTGGCATCTGCGATGTGACCAAACATCTCAGGGGATATCTCTCCCCCTGAAAATCCCTGGCTGAATGTTTTTGTGCTTGCCATCTATAGCCTCGCCGCCAACGAGGCTGGAATGTGCTCCACGTGGATGCGCTCCTGGTTCGCGTCGTCGGCCTGCGCCTTCGCGGCCATTGCCTCGTAAAGGGCAAGCTTCTGTTGTGCCATCTGAGCCCCTGCTTGCCCCTTAATGATCGGCCCGGCAAGCATAGACGCCAGGAGCTGGCTGAGCGCCATCGTGAAAGTCGCGGAGAATACGTTTGTATCGGTTACTCTTACCGTGTAACGTGCCATCGCGTTCGGTATGTTAGAAAAGATGATTTTCTTGCCATCCTCATCGAGCTCGATCTTGTACTCTCGACGCCGCTCATCATACCCAAAGGGAACCATCGCCCTATGGGAAATTCCACGAAAGCGTGCTGCCTGCAACTGCGCGTAATCGTCGGGCGCATCCTTTGGCAGAACCATGAGTACTCGTAGCGCTTTTGCCGGCACCGCGTACGCATGCCGCCACTGTGGCCAGGAATTCGCAACCTCGGCAAGCAGTATGCGCGTGCTATTGAAGCTCCAGTCGTCTTCAAGTGCCATATCCCGTGCTAACGGGTAAAAGGTTGCGCAGAGCCTTGCCTCTGTCGAGCTCTCTGTAAGGCTGGCGATATTTGCCCTCTCGCCCAGGTGAGACAGTGCAAGATTGCAGATGGTAGCTTCATTTGCCATTTTTGCGTTTTCTCCGGGGCCGCACTTGCTCGGTAACTGTTTCCTCGGCTTCCAACCTGGACGGCTCTTCTACAGGCGTACTGTGCCGCGGTGTTTCAGCCGGCGTGAACCACCGGGCCGTTGTGCCTTCTGGCACCTCGAACGTCTCACCCGGCTGGATGAGACGCCCAAAGTATCCTTGCAGTTTGGCAATAACCAGCATTGATTAACTCTTACTGCTGGTCGTCGTATGCGGGGGCAAAGTCGTACCCCGTAGTGATGTACGCCGAGAATGCGCCCGCGGTCAGCGGTCCGGTCCCGACAGTGTAGTTGGCGCCCACAAAGCGTTTCAGCACTGGAGGAAGTGGAAGAACAATCTGCGCACCTTTGACAAGAGCGGCTTTTCCAATCGCCCCACTGACGATAACGTCTGCAAGCGCGCCTGCAGCATCGCCGTGTTGAAGACTGAAGGTAACCGTTGCAGCGCCGGCTGCAGCCACATCCTGCGTGACCTTAATCACGAGATTGAGCTGCTGGCTGATGCCAGAATTCGGAGCAGCCTGCCCCAGGTCAATTACGTTGGTCGAAGCAGCCGTGGCCGTGACAGCCTGGTTCTCTCCCAACGTGAGCATCTGATCGATAATCATCACGAAGCCTTTCTCCTGCCAGATGCAGGAATGGTGAGCGCGCCAATGCGCGGCGCGCCCGGTTGACTTTTAGCTATCGGGATTAGACGACAGCGGCTTCCGAGTTCAGGAGCGCGTCGCAACGGTAGACAGGGACTTCGCCAAACATCACAACCTTGCGGCCAGCCACGGTCTCCCAGGAAAGCGTAGAAGCGACAGTCTTGTTCACAATCTGCCGGCGCAGGAATCCACGCACGGTACGATTCACAAAGAATGCCGCGCGGCCATCGCTAACGTCCCAGACTTTTTCGAGCGCCTGCGTCATCAGGTCGATAATGTCCGAACCGGTAGCAGCATTCTTCGTCAGGTTGCTCACATCGATGTTGGCGATGCGAACCACCTGCCTCCAGTCACGCACTACAAGGCCGGCATCCCATTTGAAATGGGTGCGATAAACCTGGTAGTACCCTCCCTGGCCGTCACTGTGCGTATGTTCCCCAAGGTTCACGATCTGAATTCCAGCCTTGGAACCTTTCGGAAATACCATGTTCGTCGCCTGCGGAGAGTTCACTACGAGCCAGATGCTTGTGTTATCCGCTCCGACACCATCGCCCGTCAGAATATTTTCGCCGTTCTCAGCTTCGAGAGAGCTGTAGCGCTTCGAGAATCCGTCGAATGCCTTCGGATTCACAGCCGTATCGCCATAAAACAGCGTGCTGGCCATCGTCTTCATCATTCCGTTGGCAAGGCTGCGATCTTCGTTCAGACGGAAAGTCGCTTCGTCTCCGGAGTTACGAGCAAGCGCGACGTCCACATTGCTGTAGTCTTCCAGCATGCCGAGGCCGTCCTTGAGCTGCGCAAATTTCCCCACAGAAGGCGGAGCGCCTGTGTTGTATCCGCGCCACGTGCCGGCAGGATCGCCGGTCTTGTTCGTAGTCACATTCTGCAGATATCCGTTTGCCTCCACAAAAGTGAGCGCATCGAAGATCTCATTTTTCTGAGCCACAATATCGATAATGTTCCGGTCGAGCGAACCATCCGGAAGCATCATGCTCGTTACATCGGCGATTGTCGGATTGCTGGGTACAATCGTTGGCACTGTTATTACCTTTCTTGCTCTCTTAGGAGCGGACTAAGGCAGCGTCGTACAGCTCTTTCGCGGTCGTTGGAGTTTTTGGGGAAGCTCCGCCGCTCATGAACTTGTCTTCGCTGATCGCCTTTCCAACCTCGGCGCGAAACTTTCCCACGTTCGCAAGGAACCGGAAAGCCGCGCGATGGTTTTCAAGGCCGGTGTCTTTCAGCAGCTTCAGCATTTCGCCGGAGGGATCGAATTCCTTGAGAGCCGCCTTCGTGGCGGCAAGGTTCGATTGGAAGTTGGCGCCGCCAATCTCCGCATCGTTCTTCGTTTCCTCAGCCCATCCTTCACGCACCTTGGCAATTTCCGCAGCCTGCCTTTCGGCTAGCTTTGGAGCCATGGACGCGATCAGCTTCTGCGCTGCATCCTGCGACAAGTTTGCCGCCTTGGCTGCCTCGCTATAGGCGCTCAGCATCTCCGGGTCATAGGTCAACCCTTCGGGGGCCGTAAACTCGTACTGATCGGGAGCTCCGTCCACCACAGCCGCTGCAGGAGTTCCCTCCGCCGGCTGCTGTGCTTCAGGCTGCGCTACAGTCTCGCTGGATGGTTGCTGCTGCGTTGTGCCCGCATCTGGCTCGGCCGTTGCCGATGCCGCCGCGGACGCCGCCTGGCCACCGTCGTTTGTATTTTCCGAGGCCACAGTTTCATCTACCATTCTTTTGCTCCTTCAGCATCTGCAGGTAAGCTTCCGGAAAAAGGCCAAGCAGCCGATCTTCCAGCATCCTCCCGTAGTTGCGGAATCCCTCATTGAAGGCCATCTTCAGCGCATTCGTGTCAAAGCTCGAATCGCGGACCGCGGCCTCCTCGAGGAGCAGCGCAGCAACGCGCCGCCCTCTCTCATCGCTCATCAACCAGAGCAGGTCCTCGTTCTGTTGCTCCAGCTGGCGCTTGCGACGGTGCTCTTCTTCCGCATGAGCAGCCGCCCTGGCGCGAAAATCTCTCGGGTCCATTTGCGTTTAACCCTTCTTCGTCGCAAACATTTCCGGGTACATCTTTTCCATACCCGCCTGCGCATCCAGGGCAGAAAGGTTCGCAATCGCCATGTCTGTGATCTGCACATCCATGCTCTTGCGCGTCCCATCCTGCCCTTCATACTGGCTACTCTGCGTCACCTCACCCTTGGCGACGATGTGGATCTCCGTGCCGATCGCCGGAATGTCCTTGATGCCCAGTTTCTCCAGCGTCTCCTGGTTCAGGCAGACAATCAGGCCGTAAGGGTACTTCGGCGGATGCGGTTCGATGACCGTCTCTTCCTTCATCTCCTCCTGCGTTAACGACATGTCAATCAGGTTGGACATCTCTCCTACCTTCCCGCCCCATCGGGGCTCGCATAACCGCTGTATTGGTTGAGCAGATCATTCAGCGCATTTGATCCGCTGCCGGTCTGCGCAGCGCCCAGGTTCTTTGCTACGCCGCTCATCTGTTGCGCCGCTGCGGCCTGGGCCTGTGCTGTCTGTGCCTGGGCTCTCGCTTGCTGGATTACAGCCACTCGATCGTTAGCTACGATCAGCCGCGGATCGACGCCAAGAGTGTCGGCGACAACATCAACCGTCGCAAGTTCATCCAGCTTGTCCGCGGCTCCCGGCTTCATCTGCATGATGGTGCCAATCGTGCCCAGGAAGCGATCGGTCGTATTCTGCGCGACCGCCTTCTGTGCCTGAGCCAGGACCGAGATCATCTCAATGCCCAGCGGCATTCCGCTCAAGACATCCGGAGGCTGAGGCAGCATACCCCGCTCGATCATGCGCCGGAACGTATAGCCGATCAGCGGATGGAGCAGCTCGTTATCCATGCGCCCGAGAACTGGCCCGAGCTGCAGCATACGGTCGCTGTTCCGCGCCGCTACTTCGGTTGCTGTCATTCGCCCGGTATTATCTTCCGACAGCAACTGGAAGATGTCCGTCAGGAAGCTCGCCCGAATACGCTGCTCGGCTGCCTGGATATCAACCATCAGTCCGCTGGGATCGAAGTTGACATTAACAAGAGGCTCAGCCAGCGGTCTTGTACCTGCAGGCGTCTGCACATCAAGGAAAGCGCGTCCGCCCGGCCTTACCTGGTCGAGCATGTTCCTGAGTGATGGGCTTAATCCCAGGGCCGGATCAGAACGCCAGGCATGGCTCATTGACTTGTTGAACTCATCTGCCTGCAGGCTCATCACGGTACCTAGCGCTTCCATCGCAGGAGAGTTTCCGTAGACGTCTCCGCTTTCGACAGTCCACCTCGGACAAAGCGCTGGGAACTCGCGATACCCGCTCTCCCGCAACAGCTTTCCATTTTCGCCAGCCTCGAAGTACCAGCTCGCAAACGGCATATTCTTCGAGTCGCGCTTCGTATCATCTCTGTCCGCGCGAGGTTCAATCGCATGAACAATGTCCACGCTATCCGACAGATTTCCCCTGTCATAAGCGTTCCGCACGCGCTCACTGCAATTCTCTTTGCCGAAGAACTTAACCACTCGACCCACGTTCGAGGTGAACTTGCGAAACAATGCCGAAGGCTGCCCCATCCAATCCACTTCGAGACAATACTCGCCGGCCGTGAGCGGCATCATGTGAATTAAATCGTCCGGGCTGTCCGCAAACACCGTGGCGTGCGTGCCAAAATGCCCCAGCTCGCGATAGACAAGCGGGAGCGCCTGATACGTATTCGAGCGCTGAAACTCGCTATGCATGGCCGCCGAGGCCTGAGAAAGCCACAGCGCTGCAGGCTTATAGCTGTTCACATCGGCATCTGGCGTCCCTAGTTTGAACCACGGACGCGCCGGGCTACTTGCGCCGGCCATCAATCCAGCGGCCAGGATGCGCAGGCATTCCGCCGCGGTAGAGTTATAAATCAAACGCTGTCTTTTCTGAGACTCGGAGCGGTCAGCGCTTGCTGGGCGGGTGCGAAAGAACCTTCCGCCCCACGGAAGAATGTAATCCGACAGGTCGCGCCATATCTCAAAAAAGGGCAGGCGCTCCTGCTCTAATGCGACCCAACGCTTCCATAGTTCTCGCTGCAATTTTGTGGTATCGTCCACAGATCTCCTTATGACCCCAGCAGAGAGGTACCGCCCAGGTTGAGGCTCGATGTGTTCACGCCTCCCGGACCCGTTAGCATCGTCGAGCTCAAGCCGCCAGCACCGCTCGCCGCCGCGCGCGCCAGGATGCCGGAAACATCCGGAGTCTTCTGGTTTGCCGCATTCTCGGCAAGAGCACTGCTCCGCGCCTGACTGATTGCCTGCCTCTGCGCCTGATCCTGTGCCTGCGATTGCTGCTTGAGCGAAGCATCCGCCGCAGCCTTCTGCTTATTCGCCTGGTAGATACCAACGCCAGTCGATGCCGCGGCGGCGCCGATCGCCCCAATTGCAAGTGCTGTTGTCGTTGAGACTGAGAATGCCACTACCCCTCCGTTATCCGAACCGAGTTAACCTGTGAGCTCCGGCTGGCCAGCCTATCGTTATCAAGCGTTATTTCCACCTCAGCCTCTTCCACACTCCTGGCTGCAGTTGGGAAGAGGGTTGTAATCCATGTCCTGCTGATTGATCGAAATACCTGCTTGCGTCCCGCGCTCGCCGGAAGCACGTTGTAACCTCGCAGCTCGATCCACTCCTCTCCAGCCAGCATCCAGGTGTGCCCCACAACAATCAGGACTGTAGGCAGCTCCATCAGCGCGCCGGTCAGAACTGTACCTGGAGACATCTCGAGCGTACGTGCATACATGCCCGCATGCAGCAAATGATCAAATGGCGTCTCGATCTGCTGGCATTGCTCGAGCGAAATGCGTTCAAGCGCCAGAATCGCTTCGAGCACATCTGGCTTGGTCGGAGGTAAGACACCGCCAGGGATCGCCAGCGCGTTAATCACTGACCCTCTGCATAAAGATGTGGTTGGTCAGCTTGAACTCATCGCTCTCAAGAAAGAGCAACTGTGCCAGCCGCGTGCCTACATGCGCGCTATAGGCAATGGCTTCGCATCCAGCCTCACGGGCTGCCTGCTTGATTGCAGCTTTAATTTGCCTCCACGACTCAGCTGAGCGCGATGCCTTGCGGACAAACAAGCTTTCCACTGTCGCATAAAGCTTGCTGTTGTGTGCGGACGGAGTGATAAGCAGCAATGCAAATCCGACCATCTCGTCGCCATCATTCACGCGGAAGCATCGCGCCATGCCGCTCGCCTGCATTGCGATGTAGAGTGATTGATTCACCTGGACGCGGGAGAGATCAGGATTCGCGCATTCTGTTTCCGCCTCCACACACAAGGCAGGGAAAGCACGATCCAGTAATACACCCATAACCGAGCATTGCTTTACCATCCACGCCTGCTTCTTACTGGGTCATAGCTTGCAGCAGCGCGGATACCCGCCGATGGAAAATCGTTCATTTTCGGCGTATACATATTGGCGAGAAATACCGCTGTCGCATGATCCGGAGAACGCCCTAGTTTCTCAACCAGTTTTTCCCGGCTGCACACTTTCACGCACGTGCGCCCCTTATGAACTACCGGCTCCCAGGTGAAGGCGCAAAGTTGACGTTTCAGCTCGCGATCCAGTGGCAGCGCAATACCGGTAGCATTGTTCGGGTCCAGCGCCTCGCGTAGGCGCCACACAAGCATTGATCGCGTATTAAAGAAACCCATTGTGCCGTCAATATCTAATTCCGCTGTAGGTGCTCCCATATCCACGCCGATCACGTGCTGATGCAGACTCATCAGGTGGCCGTATGGTTTTGCGCCAACACCAAAAAGATCAATATGCTGTGGAGCGCCGTCTCGCACGGAAGCCAGCAAAAAGCCTCCTGTTGTAGGTCCGTCGATGCAGTCTTTCCCAGGATGCACAATAAGCTCACCGAAATACATCCCTTCATACCGCCGCGCGATGACAGTATCGTCACGTCCTCCCTGAGCGATGTCGCTGCCTTGCGAAAGCATCTTTCCAGTGGCAGCCTTCTTCGTCCACCGTCCCATCGCCGCGTCTACCCATGTAGTCGGCAACACCTGCCAGGGATTCTCGGCGCGGCCTGCGCTGAAGTCGCCCATCAACATCTGCGACCGCAACGGTTCCGGCAGCGCCTGCAACGTCTTGATGTACCCGCTCTTTACCAGATGCGGGTTATCGGTTACGCGTGAAGGGATGAACGTGCGGCTCATCGGCTCGATGATGTCTTCGGCTGCATGCTCGCGCGGATTGAAGTCATAGCACGGCTCGCCATTGTCGTCCAGGATGAAGGGCCGTCCATCGTCTACCCACAACTCGCGCCCGTTCGGATTCTCCGGCGTTCCCGGCAGAGACGCCGCATACCGCAACTCACCAGGCGCCGCAGGCTTCGGAAACATCGGGTCAAGCCACGGTGCAAAGTATTCGATGATCCAGAGGCCGTCATCGCTTGTCGGCGGGTTGAACGTCATCAGTGTTCTACAGCGCTGCCCGGCAACCGTGGTACGCATCCACCCCATCAAGAAGAGCACAGCAGTGCGACGCATATTGGCCGCTTCTTCAAAGACCTTCAGGTCATGCGGACGACCCTGATACTTGGTCTCGTCCATTGGATTGGGAAACGAGCCTAATTCGATCTGCCGGGCTACGCCGTCCGGCGTCTTCAAGCGCCAGATACCTTCGATACTATTTAACCCCTTGCGCGTACCCAGCAGTTCACCGAGCCGGTCAATAATCGCCTTTAGCTCTGTACCTGTCTCGCGAAAGATCGCGGTACGACGATGCTGGGTCAATGCCAGACCGCATCCTAAATCTGTCTTGCCGCCGCCGGCAGCGCCTCCATATCCTGTCACGTCAGCAAGTGACTCGTACGCCAGCTGCTGCGGAGACTTCTCCGCCCCATCGCGCGCGGGCAACGGACGCCACAGCGTCTTATCCGCAAGCAGCAGCTCATCCAGTTCGGCTCGCTCTTCCGGAGTCAGGTAAGCAAGCACCGACGCATCAAAAGCTGTCATCAGGCAGCCTCATCAACCTTAGAGGCACGCGATTTTGCAGCAGACACCAGGACAGCTACTCGTGCGGCTCGCTCTTCATCGGTCAGGGTCGTTACGTCCTCAACCTCGACGCGATCCTTCAACAGCCCCATAATCTTCGCGAGGAGTTCCGCCGCGCGAATACGATCCGCCTTCTTTACAGCCGTGATACGCGCTTTAATCTTTCCTGCCTTGTCATAGTGATCCACGTGCTGAAAACTTTCGACCGTAATGCGTTCATCCGGTCCCAGCTTGCGAATCGGCAGCGGAGATCCGTCCTCGTCAAAGAATGCCGCGGGATCGTGCCCCACAATGGCGCGCAACACATCTGTTACCTCTTCAGCCCTGAATTCCGCTCGCCGGGCAAGGATGCCGCGGCGAGCGGATATTGCCTGCGCAATCTCTGGCTTTTTCATCCAACGCGTAGCGGTCACAGACGCTGATTTCTCCGGACAGCCAGCCTCAAGCGCAGCTTTGGTCTGGTTACCGTGCGCTACTACCCCGTCGACAAAGATTGCCTGCTTTGGCGTCATCCCTCTACCCCAAAAAGAAGCGGCGTGCAGTCCGTTTCACACGCCGCCTTGCACAAACTCAAATCCCTGCGCGGCGGCTTCGTTCCCCCACTCCGCCGCGGAACATACCGCAATAACTCCGCGCGCACCATCTCTTCAATGCGGTCGCTGCTCAGCTCCCAATCAGTGGCCAGCTCCGCCACCGTCTTGCCGCCCGCAAACTGTGCCGCGACCAGGGGAGCCAGTTCCTCTTCGCGCAGCTCCAGCCACATCACCGTGCCTCGAACAGTTGCTCTTCCGCAACGCGCCGTCTCAGCAGCCCTGCGACAACCTTCCCGCCTGCATGGTCCCACAGAGAGAACTGCGCCGCAGCCGCCAGCGTTTTACCCTCGTTGAGCTTGGTTAGCAGCGCAGAGTGACCAAACGCGGCCGGGCCAACATTGAAGACGAAGTCAACCAGCGCATCAAACTCGTTTTGCGTCAGCGGAACCTCGACGACCTTGTTGACGTAAGCAGCAGCAGCCGCGATATCACTCTCAAGGAACGCCTCGGCCTGCTCCCGCGTAATCGTCATGCCCTCGACAATACCCTTGCCGGTATGGCCATAACCGATCGTCCACACTCCGGTGACGTCCTGGTAAGCAACCAGGCTCAGACCTTCAAACTGCTCGGTCAGCGCCAATCCGGTTTTGCTATAAGACATCGCGCTCATCTCAACCTCTATCAAAACGGCGCCTTTCGTGCTTCCTACTCAGCGCCGCTCGACCGCCTCTTCGTTGCATGCATTCCCCGGGCCGCAAGTGGAAACATCGCTTAAGTAGCGACGGTACTAGTTGAACTTGCTCGGATCAGCACCATCGAGAACGTAATCGCTTATGTTTCCTCCAGCTCTTACTGCGGCTACTAGACCACAAATGAAATCGTCTTTGGCCCGCGGTGAATCGAACTGAGCTACAGAGACGTTCGCCATTGTCGGCTGCTGTTTAACGCCCATCTTTGCTAACTTTTTCCGCGCAAGATGAAACCCCTTCATCGGTGGCGGGGCAGGATTGCGCGAAAAAGGGCAGCACGGATGATTAGGCGGCGCTGCGCATATTGGACATTTAACTTGAATCGCTTTCGTTTCGACTTTAGCGATAAGCCTCATAGCGTTCCCCCTCAGAAGTGGAGCCTCAAATCAAAGTGGCGCGAGCAGTGTTCCGGGCCGCTCAAGCGCCACTCGCATTGCCGGTCCCTGCAGATCCGGCAACCCCGTAAAACCCATTTCACCGCCCCAACTAGAAGCCCGCACCCTCAAGCTGCGTCATTCCGTTATCCACAGCGTGTTCCGCGTCCTCAGTGCTCATGCCGTAATGCGCGCCAAGCATGCGCACCGTATCGTCATGGCGCAGATAAGGCTCCACGCTGGCCAGCTTGATCGTCGAGGCATGCGCCATTGCCGCTACCTGCGTGCCGCTCGAGATCGACTGCACCAACCCGAGTATCGTGTTGATTGCCGTGGCCACGGCATTGAGCGCCGAGAGCGCATGCTGCTGGCTCGCCGGATTAACAATCTTCGCTGCAGCCAGGATCGATGCATTCACCGACTGCTGGAAGGCAACCACTGCCGCTTGCAGCTGCTGCAGAATAGTAGCGTCAGGATTCGCCAGATACGCCTTCGCCTGCGCCACTACCACAGAAGCACCGGCGTCAAAGCCCACCGTCGCAGCCGCAAATGCGGGAGCCGCCGCCGGATCAAGCACAGCCGCGGTCGTATCCACCACACTTACCGCCGACTGCAGCGCCGGAGTCCAGTTCACAATGTTCTGCGCAACCGTCCTGGCATTGCATCCTGCCATCCAAGGCAGGGGAATCAACGCCACGCACAACATCAACACCCCAAGCTTCTGCGTCGAGCCAGCCGCAGTCTCCGCCGCAGAGGCCTCGGCAGCCAACGCCTTATCCCGGCCAAGAATCGCTGCTACACCCGCAAGGATCACGCCGCTCATCGCAACCCATGGCTTCCACTGCTCCGGCACATAGTCAGGCAACTGGCTAACAGCCGTCGCAGCAATGCCCAGTAATCCGGCAATCGTCGTCAGGTAGCTTCCGGCGACACGCTCAACCAACACCGCAATCACGCGCTCAAGCAGCGCGGCAATCATGTTATTCACGTTTCCTCCTCGTCATTGCAGAGCAGCGCCCTGCCCGGTTGCCCTCAATCGCCGCCGTGTTGTATCCCGGCGCGAACCTCAACGCGAGCCAGCCGCTCGCCATGCTCTTTGAGCTCATCCTCTACGTCATCCAGCCTGCGGTCCTGGACCTTGAGCCGTGCCGTATTGCTCACCAGCTGCTGATCCTTGGCGCCGCGCTTTCCGGCGTCTCGGATAAAGTTGATTGCGAGTCCCAAGCCAACCAAAGCCGGATCAACCCAAGAGATATCCATGAGCTCCTTCAAATGCTGCAGTTATGCACGGCGGCCTGGGCAAATACCCGAGCCTGTGCGGCAATCGCTTTTTCGGTCGACACAGCCTGATTGCGCCCATTGCCAAGCCGGAACTCCACGCCATACAACTCATACGCGGGCAGCGGCTCCGCAAGCTTTGCCTGCTGATTCCGAGCGGCAATGGATTCGGCAAGGGTAAGGTCGCGCACGCTTATGCCGTCCTCAAGCCAGGTGATCGCGCAGGCCTCAAAGGCCGCGCGAAGCTTGGCCGGTTTCATCCACACGCGGCGGGTTACGTTGTAAACGCGAGATGATTTAGACATGCCGGGGGCAGGGGGCTTGCAGTTGAGCCAGCGAATGGGTGCCAGGCATTCCCAAAAAGCGACGCCTTAGCTTTTCTAAGCCTTTGGCTGCTTTTCTCCGCTCAGGGCGAGCGGGCTGTGATGCGTACGAAAACTACAATAGCAAACGGTTAATTGCCGATTCCAATACAATTGACACCCGCATTATTTTTTTCTACTTCTCTCAACACTGATCCCAAGGAAAAATCAAGAAACTGTGCCACTTTTACAAGTCGAGATACCGGAATCCCGCCCCCATTCTCGTAGTAACTAACCATGTTCGCCGAAACGCCTACATACCTACCTAGCTCCCCCTGAGAAATTCCTCGCGCTATCCGGATCAACTTGATCTCGCTCCCCAGCAGGGAATTAAAAGAGTTCTCCTCATAGCTTTTCGGTTTGTTGCCTTTCATCTACGCAACCCTCACTTTCGCGGCCAGCCGCATGAGGCGCTCGACCTGCTCTTTCCTTTCGTGCTTCTCTGCTCGCTCCATCACGCCCCCCCTACCCACTGCACGCGTGCGTGCCGCAGGGTGCGCACCTGGCGCGCACTGTAATCGCCTTCCCGGCACGCCGCCTCTTCGCACAGCGCCTGCTCCATCTCGCCTATGTATTCGCGAGCAAACGCTCCGCGCTGCAGCGAACCGATCGCAACCCAATGCCTCATTGCAAATAACTCCCCGTCCCAACACTCGCCTCCGACCGCATGCGTGCTTCGCGCACCGCTTGCTTGTCCCACGGCCAGCGATCCGGATTCCGCCAGAGATTTTCCTCGAAAAACTCAGCCGCCCGTACAGGCCTGAAGAGTAACGAAGAGTCGCGCTCCAGCATCTTCCACGCCCTAGTCATAGCCGCAGCCACCGCCACCGGCTCCTCACCCAGCTCTACGCATTGCTTCACAACCACGCAGAGCTTCTTCCGCAACCTCGCCGCCGTGAGCCCGCAATCTTTCATCATCCGGCCCACGGCGGTTTCTATCGCCAAGCTTTCATCGGGCGGTTCCTGCGGAACACTCGCCCCCGCTTGCGGGGGAGGGGGGGTATTTGTACTTAGTTCCAGTTCCTGTTCAAGTTCCCGCGCGCGTTCCATTAGGGGAGCACGCGATTTTGTCACCCTTCTGTCACCCTTCTGTCGTCCTTCTGTCACCCTTTCGCCAAAAAAAAGGGTGACAGGCTGCCACCCTTTTGGCACCTCGTCCAGGGCCGTGAAAAAGTAAAAGCAGCTCATCCCCCGGCCCTGGTGCTCCGGGCGCAGGCACTTGATCACTCCCTTGCGCTCAAGCGAGGCAAGGTACCGCTGGCAGCTGCGCGGCGCGCACAGGGCATCCTCCGCAATCGTGCTGATCGAGGGATAAGTAAAACGTCCTGCCTTGTCCTGGTGAGAGTCCGCCAGGACGATCAAAACGAGCTTTTCCCGCGGCGTAATCATCTCGCCGTTGGGACAGACAACAAGCGCCTTGGCATACGCACTCGCCCGGACGCTCATCGCGCACTATCCCCGCGCATAGAAATGCCCCCCCACCCATGCGCCAGACTACCCATAAAAATCACAGAGATTCCCCAGTGCGCCGCGGTCAATCGCCGCGGCGCTGTTGTTTTTGTTGGGTTGAATGCTAGGCTGCTTCGAGCCAGAAGTACCGCACGGTTCCGTTGTCGTTCCGGCTACTGCTGAGCTGGCGGCCGTCTTCTTTGGCCAGCTTGCGCATCTTGTAGCGCACGTACTCGCCATTGTCGGCCGTCGCGAACTCCGCCTTTACGGCGGTGCCCGGCTCCAGCTTCAGCAGGCTTGCATAGAGCGCCCTTGCAGGGCTGAAGTTATGGCGCTCGGATGCCGGCGGATCCGGCACCGCCTCCATCTTTACCACTTCCACTTTCGGCGCAGGATGGCGCTTGATAACGCCGCCGCGCTTTTTCTGGCCTTCCTTGTTTACTGCCACTGTCTCTGTCATACCCGCAATTCTCCTCTCTGGTTGTTGCGCTTTCGCGCGCTGCTGAGCCACTTGCGCCACATGCGACACCTGCGGCAAACGATCCCGTTTTTTGCCTTGCGTTCCGCGCGGCTTTTTATCCGTCCAGTCCGGACGAACATCGAGCGGAGCTTTCCCCAGCTGCCTTCGCAGCCGGTTTACCTGTGCCGCGAAGGCTTCTTTCCGCGGCGACTCGTCGCGGACGTACCAGCTCGGACGCACCGGCGCATCCACGACGACTCTCGGCAAGCCGAGCTCTTCCGGCGTGCGGTGGATAACCGCTCCATGCTCCAAAGCGCCGGAAAAGACCAGCTCGCCATACTCGTTAAAATCCGGCGACACGCTCGATTCAGGCCGTTGCTTCATCGCCGGCACCTTTGCTTGCTTTTTTCAGCAGACCCTTCATGACTGCATCCAGGGGCACCGCCTCACCATCAACATCCCAGCCCTCTATGTAGGCAAAGGACCAATGCATCGGCATCAGATATGCGACGGCCCTCCCATCGCGGTAAAAGGCAATGGGATCATGAACAGGATCCGCCGTTGCCGCGGCAAAAGCCGCATCGACGCCCAGAATGAGCAATAGGTAGGAGACTCTCTCCGCGTCTGCCACGTACAGGCAATCGTTATCGTCGCGGAAGATCGCGAGAGATAACCCAATGGGCTCAGCGTCTTTCCCGATGGCGCCAAGCGCGAAGAAAGAAGGGACGCATCCGAGATAGCGCAATGGCGCATCGATGCGGGACTGCGAGGCGCTCCACAGGCTACGCAGTTGCTTTTCGTCTATGACTCGAGCGCCGCTAAGCTGCTTGATTTTCGGGGCGCCCTTCAGCACGCTCTCGCGCCGGAAGATCACAACGCCATCCGTGACAAACTCGTCGATAGCGCTGATGTCGCCATCGAAGCCGTCTTGCAGCACATAGTCGCGATTATCGGGCAGCCTTGCCTCGAGCTTCTTCAGTCTGGATAGAACTTTTGCCATCACTTCACCTCGCCCGCAGGAAGGTTGCCCTGGGAAGCTTTCCGCTTCAGCCGATCAATCTCCGCCGCGATCAACGCGCCCGCTTTCACCAGATTGCGGATCGGCTCTTCTCCTGGCTTCCACATCTCCAGATCAAAAGGCCAAATATCATCCGGAATATCGATCCCGCCTGCTTCTTCGACCTGCCCATCTATCTGCACGCATGCCGTAGAGATGTATGCTTGGGCGGCATCGGCGAGTACGCCATCATCATGCCCATCGTCATGCTCCGCCGTGTAACCCTCACTCTTAATCTGCCGCTCGCGCTCCTGCTCAATCAGCGCCGCGCCTTCCGAAAGATGCCATCTTTCCATCACAGCCTCCCCTCCCAAAAATCATCGTCATCGTCATCGTCGAGCTCGCATGCATGCGAGCAGTCATCGGGCGCTGGCTGCTCATGGTCTTCCATGTCGCAATCACACGCCTCGCCACAGCCAGGGCATTCGTGCATCTCACCCCTCAATCCCCTGCGGCGTTTCCGGCCGCAGGTTTGTAAAGCTCACCATCTTCTAGGCGCGCATTGTGCGCAGCGCCGCCGGCGCATCCAGGCCCGCAGTAGATGCACTCCATGCCCGTATCGCCTGGCGCTTGTGCCGCAACCCCCTGAAAACGCGAAAAGCGCAGCAGAGGTGGCATCGCAGACCTGCGCCACCGCGCAACGTCGGCGGCACGCAGATCGCCGCGATCGCTCATCAGATCCAGCACTGCGCGAAGCTTGCCGACCTCTTTTTCGAGCACCGTCCGGTGCGAGTCGGTGGCATTGCGGCCAACGTATGCGTATCCGTTACGCAGCACTCCGGCGCCTGCCTCCGTAACGCGAGCCGCAGCCTGCAGCAACATCGCCAGGCGCTCCTGCTCATCCGCGCGGAGGCTCAGCACGCCGACCGCGCCGCGCCTGGTCTCGTCCAGCATGCGCTCTGCTGTTTCGCGACCGCGGCACTCCCTGGCAACGCGGCTCTCCGCAATCGCGCGATACTTCTTTTCCGACTCAAGCGCCCACATCACCTCGGCCTTTGCCTGGGCCGTTTCGTGCAGTTGCCTGCCGCGCAACTGCAGCTCCTCGTCCATCCACATCGCGCGGCTCGGCAAACGCAGCAGCCCGGCAAACCCTCTCACGCGCAGCTCATACAGCCAAAGCTTCAGAGTCTTTTTCATCAGTCCCTCTCCAGCCTCCACCAATCAAAATCCCCTATGTTTGGCGGCTGCCGCGCGTAATACTCCGGGTGCAATACCATGTCATTCGCAATCAGCGTGAGCGCCGCGGCATAGCGCAGCTCCCAGTCGCCGCTCAACCCACTGCGTGCGTGCGCGTCGCGCCAGAACTTCGCGCTGTGTAATCGGGCGGCGCGGCGCTTCTGCAGCCCTTCGTAGGCTGCGAACTCCGGCCCTGGCTCAACTACGGCCACGTCGATACCGGCCGCGTACGCCGCCTCGAGCACCACCGGCATCAAGGCCTGCTCCGCGGTGCGTATAACCGGCTCGGCTGGCACCGCGGAGCCGGTAGCAAAAAGGCCAAGTTGACTATCGTCCACCGATCTCCTCCCACTTCACACGCGCGCCCTTGCCGCGCTTCTCATCCCTGGCCTTCTGCAGATCCGCAACCAGCGGCTCCAGGTGCGCCAGCATCATCGCCTCCACATCCCTGGCCGCCACGCTGTCATGCACAGAGAGAGCGCCATCCTCGGGCCGCATCACAATCACCGCCAGCGCATCGCTTTCCTTGCGCAGGTAATCCGCGTAGGCAACAATCGCTCCGGTTTTTGTAAAGTCCCGCTTCCGCTTCTCTGTCATCGCCTAGCATTCCGTTGCCGTGGAGGTGAATAAATTGAGCTGCTTTTCCGAGTCCGACATCGGCTCCTCGCGTACCACCTCGCCTGTATCGAGCCGGGTGATGCGCTTTACCCCTTCGAGTGGCGCGTGGAACTCGACAGCGCAGCGGACCATCCGCCTCTCGATCCGGCTGCGTATTGCCTTCGACAGCTCACGCTGCTTTTCTTCGAGGCCATCGAGGCAATCCTTGTATCCCTTCATCGCCTGCGTGCGTTCCTTGCGCAGCTCGTCCATCTGCGTAACCGTCTCGCTCAGCATGCGACCGCGAAACTGTACCTCTTCGTCCGTCAGCAGGCAGGCGAGCTCGATCTCCGTGCTGATTGGTGACCCATTGCCCCCCCATCAGTTCGCGCCTCCCAGCACCATGGCGATCCACTCGACGAAAAAGCTGCGGAACTCCCACAGCAGATAGAGCCACCCGGCTAGCGCGACAGCCGCATACGCCCACGAGGCGCCTTCCGCGCGCCGCGCAGCCCTGCGCATCTGCCTACGTTCGTGCTTGAGAGATGCCTCGGCCGCCATCTGCTCGTATACTTCCGTCTCCTCATAGCACTTCCGGCAAAGCATCTCGCCGTTACGCATCAGCTCCGCTGGCGCGCCGCATCCGTCGATTACGCACGGCACCATGTACCGCTTCAGCGATGCCGGCAATGTTTCTAGAATCTGTGAACTCATGCCACCCTCTTCTTTCTGCGCCTCTCGCGCTCGCGCTGCTTGCGCTCCTCGATCCGCGCCGCCCCAATGCCGTAGCCTTTCCGGATCAATTCGTGGAACACACTTTTTGGCCGCGCGGCGCGCGCCGCATCCTTCGCCGCCCGCAGCCGCGCCTGCTCCGCCTGGATGCAGCCGGGCGCAGTGCACACGGTGCGCGTGCCATCCGTCCACGCGCACTCGTCGCCGTCGATCGCGTGCCGCCGATCCGCATGGCAGCCGCAGTGCCGGCACGTGCCCGGCGCAAACAGCGCCATCAGCGGCCGCCTTTCTTTGTGGCCTTTTTAGCGGCCTTTTTGCCGACCTTTTTGGCAGGCTTTGCAGTAGATTTTTTCGCCGCAGACTTTTTGGCTGCAGCCGCCGTGGTGCCTTTCGGCGGTACTTTCTTCACGGCGGCTGCCTGTCCGGGGGAGGACTTCGTTGGTTGTGTCGGCTTATCAAGAATGACTGTAAGGTCGAGCTTTGCCAGGCGCGCGACCCTCTCTATGTCGAGCTCGGTCTTGCCTACATGCGGCAGGCCGTATGCGCCCACGGTGATATCGTCCTCATAAAAAGCAAGCAGCGCGGCCATCAGCCGATCCGCAAGAGGCAGATCCTCCAGCCACTTCCGGAGCTTCTTTTCGTTGCTCTCGCCCACTGCCAGCCATGCCGCTTTGATCCCGAGCACCTCGGCCAACCGCACGCAGCTGGGATCGAGATCTCCAAATGCCTTCATCGCAATCTCGGTGAGGAGAGGCCCCACCTGGATATAGGTCATCGGCTTCGCAGCCGCGAAAACAGCCCTGAAGAGACGCATCCGATAGTCATTTACCACCTTCAGCTTTTCCTGAAGCTTGGCGTCGTCTTCCTTCTTTGCAGCCGGCGAGCTCGAAGAGGAGGGTCGCGAACCTGAAGCATTCGACCCAAAGCGCCCATCGCCTTTGTGCGTTATGCATTTCGCGCTACGGCAAATCCATTGGCGCCGCCCGGTCTCCGCGCCGCCCACATAGATCGCTTCTTCCGCCTGCTCGCAGGGCTGCTCGATAAGGCGCACGTTGTAAGTCGCGAGGATCTTGCGGTCGGAGACGTAGTCGGAATAGTTCGAGGAAAGCATGAGCAGCTTGCGCTTTTCCGTCTCGGCTGCTTCCAGCTCGTGACGCACCCAGGCCCTCGCTTTCCCGTCAAAGCATTCGCGGTCCGTGCACGTATCCTGCGCGCAGTCATCAAAGAGCAGCTGCGCATTCGCAGAGCGCTTCGGGCAGTCCGTGCAGGGCATCGGTGCGATCGCTGCATCGAGCGGCCACGGAGCTGATGAAAGCACCCGCAGCGAGCTATTCGCAATCCAGCGCTTCAGATTGCCAAGCGTTATCGAGGTGGGATGGAAGTTAAGCTGAACTGCCTCTATGCAGTCAGGGTTCGAGCAAAGCGTCTGCGTATCATCCGCCCAGGTGCATTGGGTGGAATTGGTCCTCCCATCTTCCCCTTCCAGCTCACAGGGATCTTCCTCTGTGCACTCGCATATCCTGCATGTTCCCGGCTCTGTCTGCGCGGCCTGGACTCGCGCGTAATAGCCGCAGTTCAGCCAGTCGAGCCCATGCGACTGTTGCGCTGCATCCAGTCGCGCGAGCTCGAGCGCATGCCCCACTTCAATCGCGCCCGCTTCGAGCGCCAGACGTACGGGCTCGATCGCATCCAGCAGCCGCAGCCGGCGCGCCACAAAGCTCGCGCTCTTGCCCAGCCGCGCCGCCACGCTCTCGACGGTTGTGCCTGGCCTCCGCATCAGCAGCTCAAATCCCCGCGCCTCGTCGAGCGGCGACAGGTCCTCGCGCTGCAGGTTGCTGACAGTCCGGATCTCCTGCGCCTCCAGATCTGACATCTCGCGGACGATGCATGGGCAGGTCTTTTTGCCGGCCTTCTGCGAGGCGAGGAAGCGGCGTTGCCCGGCCACAATCTCGAAACGCTTGGCGACAGGCCGCGCAAGGATCGGCTCAATCACGCCGGAGACATGGATCGATTCCGCGAGGTCTTCCAGTGCCTCCTGGTTGATACTCCTGCGCGTCTCTTCCGGCGCAATATAGAGCAGCTCAATGCCGATCTCCTGTACGTGCTCAGCGGCCATTACGACCGCGGTAGCCGTCACAGGACACCCCCGCAGGCAGACGCGTCAACGCTGCTCGGCAATGTCTCGCCGGTCAGTGAGCACAGGCCGCGGAGCACCTGCAAGATCTCTCCGGTCAGGCACGTCTTCGCGTGGCCATTGATGCCGAGATACCCGCCGCACTCCCCGCAGTACGAGGTGCGCAGATCTCGCGCCACCTTTGTCCGCGCCAGAAACATCAGGCGGATGAGCAGCTTGTTGCGGTCCGTTTCAAGGGCCGCGAACTGCCGCAGGTCCTCCACGTCGCCATCCTCGAGCTTGAGCAGGGCTGGCGCATCCGGAGCCGTCTCAGGCGCAGATGTGAGCGCATCATTCACGAGCCGCTGCGTGAGGTCAGAGCACATGTGCGTCCATAAGCTCGTACCGCGTTCGACACTGACCGTCGCGCACTGATTCGCTTTCATGTCCCTGAGCTTGAAACGCGCGCTCGATGGTATCCATGCGATGTTTTTCTGCCGACACCGTCCGCATTGCCTGTTTATCGTGCCCATCGCCGCGGCGGGTGCAACTGTTTCCGGCTGCTCCGCGCCGCCAAGGCCGACAGGGGCAGCGTTGCTTGGAACCTCCGACTCGAGGACGTGGTTAATCAGCCGCTCGACGCGGCCGACCCAGCACTCGGTTTCGTGTGTGATCTCCGCGCCGCCGGCAGCATGCCGAAAGCAGATCTGGCACTGCCGGAAGAAAGGCGCCCTGGCGAGGTGCTCATACGCGAACGCCAGCGAGCTCGAAACGCACTTGAGCGCCAGCCGCTGCGCAGCGGTAAGCAGCTCACCGAATAGCCGCTGGCAGTCCAGATCGTCACGTTGCGCGGGACTCTGGGCCGCCTCGTCCATCTCCGCGATCAGCACACGAATTTCGTCGGCGATACGCTCGGCCGTCTGCCGCGCGTGCGCGACCCGTCGACGGGATACAGCACTGAAATATTCGACCAGCGGGTGCGCCGCGGCCTGGCCGGCAGCGGGGATGGGTTGCGTGTGGGCGGATGCTTCGGCGCAGGGCTCTGCGCCGCCTGATTCGAATAGCTCACGTTCAGAGGCGGTGAGCGCTGGAGTACCCGGAATACTCGTCATGCTTCTCCTTTTCGAAGGGGAGCGATCGACGAGAGCGCGAAAACACGAAAAGCGGCCGACCCTGGGACTGGCATCCCATGGTCCACCGCTTCTGAATGTCTGGAGTTCCACGCATCATCGCAAATTCCTTTTAGAATCTGCGATTTTTACTTTGCTGGTGGCGGAGGAGCGGATCGAACGCTCGACCTTGGGGTTATGAATCCCACGCTCTAACCATCTGAGCTACTCCGCCATGAGGGAAAACGGCGCGAAACGCGCCATAGGCTCCAATTACTCATGATACGGGTGCTTGGCCCTGCGGTCAAACTGGGCGGCGTGCGCCGAATTTCAGGGTACGGCTGCAATTGCACCGCAGGCTTTCTCGGAAAAATACCCGTACGTAGATGTCCCGAGCTTGATTCCTTTCAAGCACATACAAAAGCCATCGCAGAATGCAGTATGCGTGCCCCGAAACAGGACAACCTGACATGGTGTCGTGGCATCAGAGTAAACAGTAGTCCCTCCCCCTATATAAAACCGATTCTCCGCCCGGTCCCCTCCCCCAGATGGGCCGGACGGAGATGTGGTTTCCCTCCCTGCAGCCCTCCCCATTACACTCGTCAGAATGAAACCCGCGCTTCGCATTGCCGGCGTAATCCCCGCCCGGCTTGGTTCTACCCGTCTCTCCCGCAAGGTGTTGCGGCCAATTGCCGGCCGCCCGATGGTGGAGTGGGTTTGGCGTGCCGCGCAGGATAGCGGCCTGATGAATCCTGTTGTCGTTGCCACGGATTCTGAAGAGGTGGCTGCCGTCTGCCGCGAGCGCGGAATTCCCCTTGAAATGACCTCGCCTGACTGTGCCAGCGGGTCTGACCGTGTTCGCGAAGTGGCGACGCGTGTGGATGCGGATATTTATGTCAATATCCAGGGGGACGAGCCTACACTGACGCCGGATTTCTTCACCCCGTTGCTGGCTTTGTTTGAGCGGTCTGAAGTGCAGGTGAGTACGCTGGCGGTTCGGTGCCCGGCGGAAGAGATTGCCAATCCCAATGCCGTGAAGGTGGTTACGGCGCAGGATGGCCGCGCTCTCTATTTTTCGCGCTCTACCATTCCTTTTGACCGCGATGCGCAAGGCTACGCCGGTTACCGCAAGCACCTCGGTATCTATGCTTATCGCAAAGCGGCCCTGGAGCGCTTTGCCGCATTGCCGCCGGGATGGCTGGAGCAGGTTGAACGGCTCGAACAGCTTCGCCTGCTTGAAAACGGGATCGATATTTATGTTGCGCCTGCTCCGGGCGATACTATCGGCGTGGACACGGAAGAAGACCTCGGCAGAGCTGAGGCGCTTTTGCTTGAGCGCGGCTCGCACTGAAAAAGAATTGCGCGCAAGAAATGGGGTGCGTGCGAGACCGGAAAAGTCCACGATATTTCCATGAGCGCGACCGCCCAACCCGTTTCTGAATTCGTTATGAACACTGACGCTGCCTGGCAGCAGCTTTTGTGCCGCGACCGAAGCGCTGGTTTCTTCTACGCTGTCATTACGACAGGCATCTTCTGCCGCATTGGCTGCGCCAGTCGTCCGCCATTGCGGAAGAATGTTCGCTTCTTCTATACAGTTGCGGAGGCGAGCTCGGCGGGATTTCGCCCATGCGCGCGGTGTAAGCCGGAAAGTGTTGCGGACGGCGATGTGCTGGAGAAGGTTCGGGCGCACATTGAGCGCCATTTTGACCGCGCCGTTCCGCTTGCGGAACTCGCCCGAATAGCTGGGCTAAGCCCGTTTACCGTGCAGCGGCTTTTCAAGCAGCAGATGGGCGTGAGTCCATTGCAGTACCAGCGTGCGTTGCGTGCCGAGCGCCTTCGCTCCGCATTGAAAGAAGGGAATACCGTGACCGATGCAATCTATGATGCCGGATATAGTTCGCCGAGCCGTGCCTATGCTGGGGCGCAGCTAGGAATGCAGCCTGCGCGCTTTGCCCGTGGCGGCGAAGGCGAGCAGATCGGCTATGCTTCCGCGAGTACTCCCTTTGGGTGGATTGTTGTGGGAGCGACGGAGCGCGGGCTGTGCTGGCTGGCGCTTGGCGCGACGAAAGCGGAGGCCGAAGCCAGCCTGAGCGAAGAGTTTCCGGCGGCAGATCTGCGGCGGGATTCTTCGCTATCCACGCTGGTGGATGCGGCTCTTAACTTTGTGCAGGAAGGCAATGACTTGAGCGAGGGACGTTTGCGGGATGACGCGCTGGACTTGCGAGGGACTGTCTTTCAACTTCGCGTATGGCAGGCGCTACGCCAGATTCCGCGCGGAGAGACGAAGACGTACAGCCAGCTTGCTCAAGAGATGGGAATGCCGAAGGCTACGCGGGCTGTGGCGAGGGCTTGCGCAGTGAATCGCGTTGCCGTGCTGGTGCCGTGTCATCGCGTGGTGGGTGTGAGTGGTTCGCTTACCGGGTATCGATGGGGCGTGGAACGGAAGAGGAAATTGCTCGAAGCAGAGCAGAAGCGTGGTTGAGCTTCTGCTCATCGAGACGAGCGACGTACTTAGCAGGAACCGTGGCGCATGACTGGGCGCCAGGCTTCCTTGCCGTTGGCTGCAGGAGCATAGCTCCACGCAACGGCTTTCTGCTCCGCGTTCTCGCATTCGTTGCGCTTGGAGAACGGGTTGCGGAGCTTGTCGCCCGCTTTCACGGCGAACAGCGCTACCGCTGCCGCCGCGATTTCAGGAAGGAATGCAAGTGTCATTGTTTTAACTCCTTATTTTGGCTTGCAAATGTTGGGTGCTTCAGCCACGTTCAAAGACGCGCGCCGCCGGATGCCTGAATTGTCTGGCCGGTGAGCCAGTAAGACTCATCCGACGCGAGGAACGCGGCAACGGAAGCAATGTCCTGCGGCTGGCCGATGCGGCCAAGCGGCGTGTCCTTGACTGCCTGGTGATGGAAATCCGTGCCGAGGAAGCCTGCGGTGTGTACGCCTTCGGTTTCCACCATGCCGGGGTTCAGCGAGTTGACGCGAATCTTCTTGGCGCCAAGCTCCTTGCTGAGCGAGACCGTGATGGAGTCCACAGCGCCCTTGGTGGCGCTGTAAACCGAACCGCCGGGTACGCCATTTGCCGCCACGGAACCGATGTTGATGATGCTTCCGCCGTTGGGGCTGAAGCTGGCAACCGCGGCCTGCGTGGTCAGCAGAAGTCCGAGCACGTTGACGTTGAACTGCTTGTGGAAGTGCTCCGGCGTGACGACTTCGATGGGACCGAACTCATAGATGCCGGCGTTGTTGACGAGAATGTCGATGGGGCCGAGCTCCTTGACCGTGGTGCTTACGAGCGGGCCAATGGTATCGGTGTCCGCTACGTTGGCTTTGACCGCGATGGCCTTGCCGCCCTTGGCAGTGATGTCGGCAACGACCTTTTCCGCGCCAGCCTTGTCGCTCGAATAGTTAACCGCAACGGCGGCTCCGCGCGAAGCCAGCTCGCGTGCAATTTCCGCCCCGATGCCCTTGGATGCGCCAGTGACCAGCGCGACTTTACCCTTTAGATTTGCCATGATTGTTTCTCCTTTTTGGTCGCATGCCGGAGCGGGTATCGTTTCGACATTTCGACAACTATCGAAATGATTCGCGGCGAGAGGAAAAGGATTCAAACTGGCTGTGGAAATTTATTTTCGCGGTGCTGGAGGCTGAGGGCAGACGGCGGTAGAGAGGGATTGCAGGGTCTCGGCGATGGCTTCCAGAACGCCGGGTTCGAGACTGAGGAGATGGAACTTGCCGTCGCGCTCGACGCGAATAAGGCCTGCGGATTCAAGCTCCTTGACGTGGTGGGACATGGTGGCGGCGGAGATGGGCATGGCGGCACGGGCGGCGGAGCAGTTCATAGGACAGCCGGATTTGGCGATCTGTTCCAGCAGTTCGAAGCGGCGCGGGTCGGCCAGCGCTTTGAGAATGGCGGTGCGGCGTTCATTCGTCATGCTGGCTTTCGGCGCGGTTTCGGGTTGGGGAATGGTGCTCATGGTCAATGTCCGGTCTTGTTAGATGTATGGTATCGCAGCGAAGGTTCAGAGGGGCGGATATACTGCCGCCATGCTGCGCATTGGCTCGCATCCCTTCTGGCATCCGGTTTTTGAAACGCTGGCGTATATGGCAGGGTATGCGGTGTATCGGCGGCTGCGGGCTCAGCAGGGCGATGTGATTGCGGAGCCGGCGCGGTGGAATGTGATTGCCGCCGCGGCTGTGGGGGCGTTGGTGGGCAGCCGCGTGCTGGGGCTGGCGGAGCAGTGGCCGATGGTGGTGGAGGCGTGGCGGACGGGACATTGGCTGGCGTTACTGATGGCTCCGGGCGGGAAGACAATTGTGGGCGGGCTGCTGGGTGGGTGGCTCGGCGTGGAAGCGATGAAGCTGGTGGTGGGGATTCGGGAACGAACGGGGGATTTGTTTGCGCTGCCGCTGTGCGTGGGGATTGCGGTGGGGCGTGTTGGGTGTCTGATTGCAGGGCTTGCAGATGATACGTATGGCAAGCCGACGGCGCTGCCCTGGGCCGTGGATTGGGGAGATGGGATTGGACGGCATCCGGTGCAGGTTTACGAGATTGTTTTCCTGGCGCTGCTGGGCTTTGTCGTTTCGCGTAAGTGGGATTTGCCGGACGGGGCGCGGTTTCGGATTTTTCTGGCGGGATATTTGGCGTGGCGTGTGGCGGTTGATTTTCTGAAGCCGCAGCCGCTGGTGGGCGGGCTGAACGTGATTCAATGGGCGTGCCTGGTGGGACTGGGAGTGCTTGGCGTTTTGGGGATTGCCGACTGGAGGGTGCGGGAAGATGCCGCGGCTGCTTGAGAATTTTCCTTTTGCAAAAGTGATTGCGATTCTGGCGAGCGTGTTTGGGATTGCGCTGGGGCTGTGTGGGGCTACATGGTTTGTGACCACTTCAACGCGCCTATCTAGCGCAACAAATTCTGTTGGGGCATTTGTCAGTTCGGTGCTGATGCTTGGGGGTGTGCTGGAACTGATTGCGATGGCAATATCAGCGTTCGGATTAGCAGGTTTTACAGTTCTGTGGGTGATTTCGTCGGTGGTGAATGGTTTTGGTAGAGGCAGTAATGATCTGCAGAAGTTGCTTGATGGCTCTGATGATGAGAAGAAGTGAAGTGGGGTGCGATGGGGTTTCGGGATTGGTGGCGGAATAAGAGCGGGAAGGCCAAGACGATTACGGTTTTGGCGACGCTGCTGATTTTGCAGATTGGGCTTTGCTTTGGGACGCCATCTTTTGTGGACTTTTACCAGGCTATTTTTCATATCAAGCCCAGTGCTAATGAGGAATTTGGTCCGGGCGTTGGATACATGATTGTTGAGGCCGGGCTGGCGGCGGTGACAGGGCTTGCTCTTGCTGTTGCTGTGTTCTCTTATGTTTTGTCTTACCTTGTTGAGCGGCTTTCGCGGCCTAAGGAGTGAAGGATGACTGAGAAGCTTCGGCCTTATCTGTTTTATGACGTGGCGATTTCGATTTGCTCGACGTGTTATCAGCGGGTGGACGCGAAGATTGTTTTTGAAGACAGCAAGGTGTGGATGTTGAAGCGGTGTCCGCGGCATGGGCATGAGCGCGTGCTGGTGGCTGACGATGTGGACTACTACCGGCGGTCGCGCGAGGTGTTTATCAAAACGCCGGAACAGCCGATGGTTTACAACACGCCCGTTAAATATGGCTGTCCTTACGATTGCGGGCTTTGCCCGGATCATGAGCAGCATAGCTGTTTGACGCTGGTGGAGATTTGCGATGCGTGCAACCTGACTTGTCCGATTTGCTATGCGGGAAGCGGACAGCATCGGACGGAGTTTCGCTCGCTCCCACAGATAGAAGCCATGCTGGACTGCGTGGTGCGCAATGAAAAGCAGCCGGACGTGGTGCAGATTTCCGGCGGCGAGCCGACGCTGCATCCGGATTTCTTTCGCGTGCTGGAGATGTGCAAGGAGAGGCCGATTCGCCACCTGATGGTGAATACGAATGGGATTCGCATTGCGCAGGATGCGGAGTTTGCGAAGCGACTTGCTGATTTTATGCCGCAGTTTGAGATTTACTTGCAGTTTGATTCGCTGCAACGCGAGCCACTGATGCAATTGCGCGGGGCGGATTTACGCAGCATTCGCGAGAAGGCGCTGGAGCGGCTGAATAAGCTGGGGATTTCGACGACGCTGGTTGTGACTGTCGAACGCGGCGTGAATGACGGCGAGCTGGGCGCGATTGTCGAGTTTGCGCTGAAACAGCCGGCGGTACGCGGCGTAACGTTTCAGCCGGTGCAGCAGGCGGGGCGCGTGCAGGGGTTTGATTCGGTGCAGCACAGGCTGACGCTGACCGAAGTGCGGCGGCGCATTCTGGAGCAGACGGATGTGTTTCGCCCGGAGGATCTGATTCCGGTGCCTTGTCATCCGGATGCGCTGGCGATGGCTTATGCGCTGAAGCTGGGCGGGAAGACGGTTCCGCTGACGGGGATGGTTCCGCCGGAGGTGCTGATTGACGGCGCACGGAACACGATTGTCTATGAGCAGGAAGCAGGGCTGAGGGAGCAGATTTTCAAGCTGTTTTCTACGAATCATTCACCGAGTTCGCAGGCCTCTACGCTGCGGGAGCTGCTTTGCTGTCTGCCAAAGGTTTTAATTCCGAAGGATATTGGTTATAAGAACCTGTTCCGGATATTGATTGTGCAGTTCATCGATGCGGAGGCCTTTGACGTGCGCAGCGTGAAGAAGAGCTGCATTCATATTGCGCATCCGGATGGGAAGCGGCTGATTCCGTTCGACACTTTCAATATGTTTTATCGCGGCGAGTTGGAAACGACTCGGCTTGCGGGCTTGCGGCGTGAGGAGCTGACTGCGGTTTAAGGCTTGATGGCGATGACGAGCAGCGTCTGAAACTGCGGCGTTTCTACGGATTTATCGACGATGGAGACGTCAATCTGGCTAAAGCCGGCAGTGGTCAGCATCTGCTCCAACTCCGCTTCGCCAAAGCCCAGCCACTCGTCGGCATAAAGCTCGCGAGCCTCTTCAAAGCGATGTTTTGCGAGGTCAAGAATCGCAATCCGTCCGCCGGGGACCAGCACGCGAAAAGCTTCTTCGAGAGCCTTGGCCGGGTGCATGGCGTGGTGGAGCGACTGCGAGAAGAAGGCGATGTCCACGGCTGCGGTGTCGATGGGAAGCTCTTCCATGTCGCCCAGGCGGAATTCAATATTAGAGACGCCCGCGCGGAAAGCTTGCTCACGGCCCACTTCCAGCATCTTTTCTGAGGAGTCGATTGCGATAACCCGCCGGGTTCTTGGGGCAAGCAAGAGAGCAAACCCACCGTCGCCTGCTCCGAGATCGGCGATGGTCATGGGCGGCATGAGGCGCAGCAGTGCTTCGGCGAGCGATTTCCAGCTTTTTCCGGGAACATAGTCACGGCCCAAACGCCCGGCCATATCGTCGAAGAAGGCCCTCATGCGATCCTGGCGTTTTTTCACGACGCGGCGCATGGCGGCCTGGTCGGCCTCACATTCCGGCGTTTCTTTGCGGGCTTTGGAAAGGATTTCTTCGAGGAATCCATTAGCCGTAGTGTTGTTCAGGCTGTAAAAGCTGCTCTTTCCCGTGCGGCGGTCTTCCACTAAGCTAGCCTGTTTGAGCTGGGCCAGATGCGTAGAAATTGTGCTTTGCCCCATGGTGAGAATCTCCTGCAGTTCCGCGACGGAAAGCTCCTCGGCTTTGAGCAGAAGGAGAATGCGCAGCCGATTGGGATCGGCAGAGGCGCGGAGAATTTTCACAATGGAGGGTGTTGACGCCATGGATTGCACTCTGATACATATCAACATATCACGATGCGTCGATGGATTGAGTGCAAAGTGGGTGCAGAAGTTCAGAATCCGCGAAAGACGCAAGGATAAGGAGTTCCGAAATGGCGACAACGCTGGAGATTGGCGCGGCTGACTACAAAGTAGCCGATATGAGCTTGGCCGACTGGGGCCGCAAGGAGATTTCCATTGCCGAGCACGAGATGCCCGGTCTGATGGCGATTCGCAACAAGTATGCGGCGGAGAAGCCGCTGGACGGCGTGCGCGTGACTGGCTCGCTGCACATGACGATTCAGACAGCGGTGCTGATTGAGACGCTGGTGAGCCTGGGCGCGGAAGTTCGCTGGGCGAGCTGCAATATCTTTTCTACGCAGGACCACGCGGCGGCTGCGATTGCCGCAGCGGGTGTTCCGGTGTTTGCGTGGAAGGGCGAGACGCTTGAAGAGTATTGGGACTGCACCTACAAGGCGCTGAGCCATAAGAATGGCACGGGGCCGGAGTTGGTTGTGGATGACGGCGGCGATGTGACGCTGCTGATTCACAAGGGCTATGAGCTGGAAGACGGCGACAAGTGGGTTGATACTCCGAGCGGCAACCACGAAGAGCAGGTGATTAAGGATTTGCTGAAGCGTGTTTATGCCGAGGACCCGCAGCACTGGCACAAGGTTGTGGCGGCATGGCGCGGAGTTTCGGAAGAGACGACGACGGGCGTGCATCGCTTGTACCAGATGGTAGAGAAGGGCAAGCTGCTTGTTCCCGCCATCAACGTGAACGATTCGGTGACGAAGAGCAAGTTTGACAACCTGTACGGCTGCCGTGAGTCACTGGCCGACGGCATCAAGCGCGCTACTGATGTGATGGTGGCGGGCAAGGTGGCTGTGGTCTGCGGTTATGGCGACGTCGGCAAGGGCTGCGCGCATTCGCTGCGCGGCATGGGCGCTCGCGTGATTGTTACCGAGATTGACCCCATCAACGCGCTGCAGGCGGCGATGGAAGGCTTTGAAGTGACCACGACGGAAGACACGCTGGGACGCGGCGACATTTATGTAACAACGACCGGCAACGTGGACATCATCACCTTTGAGCACATGCAGAAGATGAAGGACCAGGCCATTGTTTGCAACATCGGCCACTTCGATAACGAAATCCAGATGGACCGCCTGAATGCTTCAGATGCGAAGAAGCTGAACATCAAGCCGCAGGTAGACAAGTACACTTTCCCCGACGGGCATGAAATCTTCATCCTCGCCGAAGGCCGTCTTGTGAACCTTGGTTGCGCCACTGGCCACCCGAGCTTCGTGATGTCGAACAGCTTTGCCAACCAGACGCTGGCGCAGATTGACCTCTGGAAGAACAAGGATGTCTACAAGGTCGGCGTCTACACGCTTCCGAAGAAGCTGGACGAGGAAGTAGCGCGCCTGCATCTGGAGAAGATCGGCGTGAAGCTGACGAAGCTTTCGCAGAAGCAGGCCGATTACATCGGCGTGTCGGTGGATGGGCCGTTCAAGCCGGAGCATTATCGCTACTAAGAAGCAAGGTGACAGGTTACAGATGACCGGTGACAGTCTTGTTGTCGCAGCCATCTGTAGCCTGTTTTCCGTTGCTATTGTTTTTAGCTATCACCTCTAACCTGTCATCTGTGACTTGCATTTATGAGCGCGTCTACACCTATTTCGTTTGAGCTGTTTCCACCACGTACGCAGGAAGGTGTGGCGAAGCTTCCCGCGGTTGTTTGCCAGCTTGCAGAGGCAAAGCCCTCCTACTTTTCCGTTACGCATGGAGCGGGTGGCTCTGATCAGGACGGCACGTATGAAACGCTGCTGACCGTGGTGCGCGAGTGCGGCATTGTGGCTGCGCCGCATCTCACCTGCATTGGCTCAACACAAGCAAAGATTGGCGCGCTTCTCGATAAATATCGCACGGTGGGCGTGAAGAAGATTGTTGCGCTGCGCGGAGATTTGCCTGCGACGGCGATGAGTGCGGCTGCGCCGGGCGAGTTCAACTATGCGAATGAGTTGGTGAGCTTTATTCGCAAAACGCATGGAGACTACTTCACGATTGAAGTGGCGGCGTATCCGGAGATGCATCCGCAGGCGACGAGTGCGCAGGCAGACTTTGATAACTTCCGCCGCAAGGTGGATGCAGGTGCGAATGGCGCGATTACGCAACTCTTCTACAACGTGGATGCGTACTTTGACTTCATCGAGCGCTGCGCGAAGGCCGGCATTACAATCCCGATTACGCCGGGCATTATGCCCATCACGGGCTATGCCAACATTGTGCGTTTCTGCACAGGCTGTGGCGCAGACCTGCCGCGCTGGCTGAAGCTGCGGCTGGAAGACTTGCAGGACGATAAGCCCGCTCTGCAGGAGTTTGGATTGGAAGTAGTGACGCGGCTATGCAAGACGCTGCTGAAGCACGGCGCGCCCAGCCTGCATTTCTACACAATCAATCAGGCAGACCCGACGCTGCGGCTGTGCGCCAATCTCGCTGTGGGAGCTACGGCGTAATCTTTCAGGCTGTGTGCGAGCTATTTGGATGTTCGTTACGCTTCTTGGCCCACTGCTGCCAAAGCAGCAATGGCAGCGGCACATAGTAGCGATGGTTGCAGGTGTGGCAACGAACCGGCGAGAGCAAAACCAGGCGCTGAAATAAGTCCCAACTCTGAACACGAGAAGCTTTAACTTTTTCGGATGAGCATCGAGGGCAAACCATGGGCCTTAAACCTCTCCGCAATGACGCAGACTGAAGCTCGATAGCCTAACGAGCAAAGCATTGCGAATATAAAAATTGGATTCGGTGGCCTGTCAGGGTGAATTATTTTTCTTCGGCCTGATTTGACGCTACCCTGCAAATTCTAAGAATTCAACAAAAATAATGTAACAGAATGTAACGATATAAAACTTTGGCTAGTTATTTTTGCTTCGAAGCGTGTGGTTTTTGTCTTGTAGTCACGCGGATTTCATAGAGCCGCGGCCAGAGTTTGCCGGTTACAAAGAGCCGATCATGCGCGGTGTCATAGGCAATTCCGTTCAGCACGGCCTCTTGTGAAGAGCGTAAATTATCAGGCAGCAAGCCAGTTAGATCAATCCAGCCGAGCACGGCTCCGGTCTGCGGAGAGATGCGCGCAATACGGTCGGAGTGCCAGATGTTGGCGTAAATCTGGCCGTGAATGTATTCCAGTTCATTGATTTCTTTGACGGGTGTGCCGTGGTCTTTCACCGTGATGTGGCGCAGTTCATGCAGGTCGGTGGGGTCGAGGACACGAATGTCGGGAGTGCCGTCGCTGAAGATAAGATGCTTGCCGTCTGAGGTAAGGCCCCAGCCCTCGCCGGGATAGTGGAGTGTACGCAACAGGCGGAAGCTGAAGCGGTCATAGACGAAAGCGACGTGTTCTTGCCATGTCAGTTGAATGAGTGTGCTGCCGTAGGAGGCGAGGCCTTCAGCGAAGTATTCCTTTGCCACCGGAAGCTGCTGCAGGATGCGCCCGGTTTCAAGGTCATCCATGCGCAGCGAAGATTGCCCATACTGCCCATCGCTTTCATAGAGATGGCCGTCCATATAGAGCAGGCCTTGCGTGAAGGCATGCGCATCGTGCGGATAAGTATGGAGAACGCGATAGGTATCCGCGGACTGCGTATGCAGCGCCGTGCAAATGAGCGCTCCGAGCAGAAAGGGAAGTCGCCGCATTTAGTTCAGGTCGTCAGCGATGATGGCGGACAGTGGAGGGTTGGTGGTGAGTTGGCTATCGACGACGACCACGGTGCGAACTTCGCCTCCGGTGAGTGCAAGCTGCGCGGAGTAGTTAGTCTTTGCGGTCGTAACGCCTGTGGGCGTAATCACCATGGTCACGGTCTGCGAAGAGAAACTGACGTAGCCGCAAGTGGCTCCCACTGCCACATTGGTGCAGAGCGGAGTTGCATCGGCCAGCGTGGAGTCGGAGGGAACCATATATACGTCCACGGCTCCGGTGCGGGGCGCCTGGTTGAGAAAGCGGAAAGTAGAGTGGCCGGTCGAAGCTGGAGTGGATTGGTCTTCCAACACATTCACCACGTACTGCGTAGCAGACGCGCCGTTATCCGTAATAAAGACAGAGTGTTGCGTGCCAGCGCTGAGTGTGGCTGCTGCCGTAACTGCCGGTGTTTTCCCGGAAACGGGGGTCACTTTAATGGTTGCCGCAGTTGAGGGCTTAACCGTGCCGTACGTGCCGATATATCCCTGGCCGATATTGCTGGCGAAAAGCTGTCCATCAACGTAGACGTTCGCGGTTGGAGCGATATAAGAGGCATCGATGACGCGAACAAGCGCCGTGGGGGTAAATCCCTGCACTGTCTGGCAGGCGGAAAGCCCAAATGCCGCGAAAAGTGAGCCAACAGCCGCTACTGCCAGAAACGGCAGGCTGATCTTGCGCTTGATTTGTTGTTTTGTGTCCATGTCTTTCGGCAGCGTGCACCTTATTCAAGGCGACCAGCTTCCCCCTCATGGTACATGCAGTTTTGGATGCGCAGGAGAGGATTCGCGTTATAGATGCAATGGAGGAATCCAGTTGGTTGCGGGAAGCTTAGGCAAGGGGTGTCATTCTTGGCACGCGCAATGCGAGAAAAAATCTGTAGTGGTCAATTGTGCGATTGCCGTGATAATTTGTTGCCACAAGATTTCAGGACATGTAACGACGGCTGAAACGGGAAGGCGGTCTATGGCCTGTTTTTGCTATTTACCCAATCCATTTCTTTTCAGCGGATTACATAGTGAGATGCTGAGAGGTTTTTTCGGAATAAACGAAAAGACGTAGCGACTGAAATGTGATTGGACTGCTATATTGGGTCGTCGGAATTTCTGCCCCTGGCAGATGCGGTTAATTTCTTCGGAAGTTAAGAAAAGTAGCAGGCAAGCACATTTGGGCGTGTGCTGGCTCGCCCCGTCGAGCGGCATTCCCCTATCGATAAACAAGCGCAGTAAGAACTAGGGAAACCATTCATGGCGCAAATATTTGACCGCAGCTCCAATGCACTTGCTCGCATGAGCCTTGTGTTGACGGGGTTGATCGTGATTGCCCTGGGAGTTACGCTCGACCAACTGCAGCGTTCCCCCTGGGTGACGCGGCAGGGGCAGCGCCCGGACCAGCCGGTGCCGTTCAGCCACAAGCACCATGTGCAGGGACTGGGACTTCAATGCCAGTACTGTCACGTCACCGTAGAGAAATCGAGCTACGCCGGCATCCCTCCCACCAAGACCTGCATGAACTGTCATGCGCAAATCTGGACCAACGCGGCGCTGCTTGAACCGGTTCGCCAGAGCTGGGCGACAGGCAAGTCCATTAACTGGATGCGCGTGCATGACCTCCCGGATTTTGCCTACTTCAATCATGAGATTCACGTAAATAAAGGCATGGGATGTGCCACCTGTCACGGCCGCGTGGACCAGATGCCGCTGATGTATGCGCAAAACACGCTCCAGATGGAGTGGTGCCTGGACTGCCATCGCAATCCCTCCAAGAACATTCGCCCGACCAGCCAGATCTACAACATGGCATGGGAGAAGCCCTCCTCTGACCATCCGGTCTGGTGCTCGGTGAAGGATGCGAAGGATGGTGTGCCGACGGCGCAGTCGGTTGACTGCGTGACGAAGGACCCGGCAGGCTCTGGTCCACAGGTTGCTCTGCTGCAGACGGCTGCTGCAGGAACGGCGAGTGATACGCCTGCTGCGATGCCGGTTCCGGCGGTGTACCAGAAGTTTGATAGCCAGGATGCGCTCGGACACTTCTTGGTCAAGCAGTACAAGATTCGCACTCCGCGTGATCTCACAAGCTGCGAGGTTTGCCATCGATGAGCGATCTGACAAGCAGCATGGGGATTGGGCCTGCGGAAAACGGAAACAACTTTATGGGGAGCGGCGTGGATAAAGACAATAAGCATCCGCAGGCTGCCGGCTCCGCGGCTGGAATGACTTTGGTCCAGGTGCGCGAGAAGCTGAAGAATACCAAAGGGAAACGCTACTGGCGCTCGGTGGATGAGCTGGCGAACACGCCTGATTTTCAGGCTGCCGTGGAGCGCGAGTTTCCCTCTGCCGCACAGGAATGGGTAGACCCGGTTTCGCGCCGCGGCTTTATGAAGCTGATGGGCGCAAGCATGGCGTTGGCCGGATTGGCCGGTTGCGCCAAGCAGCCTGACGAGCCGATCTATCCCTATGTAAAGGCGCCGGAGGATTTGATTCTCGGCAAGCCGAACTACTTTGCTACGGCGTATCCCTTTGTGACGGGTGCTGTGCCAACGCTGGTCAAGGCGGATTCCTTCCGTCCTATTAAGGTGGACGGCAACCCGGAGCATCCCTATAACACCGGCTCCTCGGATGTCTTCACGCAGGGTTCGCTGCTGGATTTGTACGACCCCGACCGCTCGCAGAAAGTTACGTTTGACGGTGAGAACCGCGAGTTCAACGAGTTTGCCGAAGTCTTTCAGCATGCGGTGAGCGAGTCGAAGGATGGGACGGGCATTTACTTCCTGAGCGCGACGGTCACTTCTCCAACACTGGCGCGGCAGTGGAGCGAGGTACAGAAGGCATATCCCAAGGCCAGGCTGGTGCAGTATGACCCGGCGGCTGCGGGGACGGCGCTGACCGGCGCTAACTCGACGCAATATTCGCTGACCGATGCGGACGTGATTGTCTCGCTCGATGCGGATTTCCTGTCGGGCTCTGCGTATCCGGGTTTCCATAAGCTGGTTCGTGAATATGCAGCTCGACGTAAGAATCCCGAAAACCTCAATCGGCTGTATGTGATTGAGAGCACACCTTCGACGACAGGTCTGAAGGCGGAGCATCGCCTGGGACTGCGAGCGAGCGAAGTCCCGGCTTTCGCGGCGGCACTGGCTGCGGCGGTTGGTGCTTCGGCTGTGACGGCTCCTTCGTATAGCTGGACAGGTGAGCAGCAGAAGTATCTGACAGCCTTGGCGAAGGATTTGAAGGCGCACGCTGGCAAGTCAGTTGTGATTCCGGGGCTCTATCAGGATGCTTCAGTGGCGGCGATTGCGGCAGACATTAACCAGGCGCTTGGCAACACGGGCAAGACGGTACAGGTTTCGCAGCCGATAAACCCGATTCCCAGCGATCAGATTGCGGACTTCAAGTCGCTCGTCGCAGATTTGAATGCGGGCAAGGTGGATTGGCTAGTGATGTTGAACACCAATCCGATTTACAACGCTCCTGCGGACCTGGATTTTGCCACGGCCTTCGGTAAGGCGAAGACTACGGTACATCTAGGTTCCCACGTCGATGAGACAGGGCAGATTGCTGACTGGCACATTCCTGCGGCGCACTCGCTGGAGTCATGGTCGGATGCGCGCAGCTATGACGGCACCATTTCCATCATTCAGCCGCTCATCGACCCGCTTTATGGTGGCAAGACCGCGCACAATGTTCTGCAGCTTTTGCTGAATGACACGCTGCTGAGCGCCTACGACGCAGTTCGCGAGACGGCGAAGATCAGCATCAAGGGCGACTTTGAGACAGGCTGGCGCAAAGCGCTGCACTCGGGCTGGATTGACGGAACGGCCTTCACGGCGGGCGGCACGGCAGAAGCTTTGAAGGGGGCGGTTCCCACGCCTTCGTCGAAAGACGCTATCGAAATCATCTTCCGGCCAGACCCGAATGTTTATGATGGCCGCTTCTCGAACGTCGGCTGGCTGCAGGAGCTTCCTAAGCCGGTCACAAACCTGAGTTGGGATAATGCAGCGTTGGTTTCCGGCACAACACTCACCAAGCTCAATCTTGAAGAAGACGACATCCTCGAAATCACCGTGAATGGCCGCAAGGTGAAGGCTCCGGTTGTTGTAGCGCCGGGCCATCCGGATAACAGCGTCACGGTTTACCTCGGTTATGGACGTTCGTTTGCAGGTCGCGTGGGCTCGGGGGCGGGCTTCAATGCATACCTGATTCGCTCGACAGACGCGCCGTTCTATGCGACCGGCTCAGTAAAGAAGGTGGACGGCAAGTGGGGGGTGGCGATTACCAAGAGCCACTATCAGGACCACCGTTCCAAGTTCTTCGGCGGAGAGGGCAACGGCAACAACTCGATTGAAGGCGATGAGGCCATCGGTGAGCGCGGCATCATTCGCTACGCAACGCTCGATGAGTACAAAGCGCATCCCGGCTTTGCCAATGAGTCTGACGAGAAACACAAGGACTACGAAAAGACCGAGATGGGGAATTCGCTGTTCCCCAACTGGACATACGAAGGCAATGCGTGGGGCATGTCAATTGACATGAACTCCTGCGTTGGCTGCAACGCGTGCATCGTGGGCTGCTACGCGGAGAACAACATTGCAGTGGTGGGCAAGCAGCAGGTTCGCATTGGCCGCAACATGCAGTGGCTCCGCATTGACACCTATTACGAGGGCGATTTGTCTGCACCTCGCGCGCACTTCCAGCCGATGGCCTGCCAGCATTGCGAAAACGCGCCTTGCGAACAGGTTTGCCCGGTAGGCGCAACGGTTCACACGCCGGAAGGCCTCAACACGATGGTCTACAACCGCTGCGTGGGCACCCGCTACTGCTCCAACAACTGCCCGTACAAGGTGCGCCGCTTCAACTTCCTGCTCTTCTCTGATTTTGAGACCGAGAGCCTCAAGCTCATGCGCAACCCGGATGTTTCGGTCCGTTCGCGTGGTGTGATGGAAAAGTGCAGCTACTGCGTGCAGCGTATCCAGGCCGTCAAGATTGAGTCCGACAAAGAGAACCGCACAATTCGCGACGGGGAAATCAAGACTGCCTGCCAGCAGGCCTGCCCGTCTGAGTGCATCACCTTCGGCAATCTCAACGACAAGAGCAGCGCGGTTGCAAAGCTTCGCGCAGACGAGCGCAGCTATCAGGTGCTTGCCGACATCAATACCCGACCGAGGACGTCGTATGTAGCCGCGGTCATCAATCCGAACAGCGAACTCGAAGAAACTCCGGTGGAACACGCGCCGGTAAAGGGTTAAGCCACAATGGCAACGAGCGAACTGAGACCTGGCAATCCGGAAAGCGACCGCTGGATAGATCCGGCCACGGGCGAATTCCGGGTATTAGAGCCCGGACAGACCTTCAAGTCTGTCACCGCGAAGATCAGCGATATTGTGCTGACGCCGAACACGCCTCTTGGCTGGTTCGCGCTCTTCAGCATGGGCGGCGCGGTGGCGGTTTTTCTTCTGACGGCCGTTACCTGGCTCTTTCTCAAAGGCACCGGCATCTGGGCCATTACGCAGCCCGTCGCGTGGGGCTTCGCCATCATCAACTTTGTGTGGTGGATTGGTATTGGCCACGCAGGCACGCTGATTTCGGCGATTCTGTTGCTCTTCAAGCAGGGCTGGCGCAACTCGATTAACCGCTTTGCCGAGGCTATGACAATCTTCGCCGTGGTCTGCGCCGGCATGTTCCCGCTCATTCACGTAGGCCGCCCGTGGCTCGGTTACTGGCTGCTGCCCTATCCGAACTCGATGACGGTGTGGCCGCAGTTCCGCTCGCCGCTGCTTTGGGACGTCTTCGCGGTTTCGACGTATGCAACGATTTCGGTGGTCTTCTGGTACATCGGCATGATTCCCGATTTCGGAACCATGCGCGATCGCGCGAAGACGCCACTGGCACAATACGCTTACGGCCTTATCTCGCTTGGCTGGCGTGGTTCGGTTCGCCACTGGATTCGCTACGAGACAGCATCACTGCTTCTCGCTGGTCTCGCCACTCCGCTGGTGCTTTCGGTGCACACCGTCATCAGCTTTGACTTCGCAGTGGCTGCCATGCCGGGCTGGCATACAACAATCTTCCCGCCCTACTTCGTTGCCGGCGCTATCTACTCCGGCTTCGCGATGGTGCTGACGCTGGCTCTCCCGCTGCGCAAGTTCTATCACCTGGAATCGTTGGTGACCGAGCGCCACATCGACAACATGGGCAAGGTCATGCTGGCAACAGGTGGCATCGTCGCCTACGGCTACGGCATGGAAGTCTTCATGGCGTGGTACTCGGCCTCGCACTGGGAATTCTTCATGATGTGGAACCGCATGTTCGGGCCCATGGGCTGGTCTTATTGGATGCTCATTGCCTGCAACATCGTGATTCCGCTGACTACGCTGTGGTGGCGCAAGCTGCGCACCAACATCGGCTTCATGTTCTTCATTTCGATTGTGGTCAACACCGGCATGTGGTTCGAGCGCTTCGTTATCGTCGTCACCAGCCTTTACCGCGACTTCCTGCCGTCCTCGTGGGGCACGTATCGCGCCACCAAGTGGGACTACATGACGTATATCGGAACCTTGGGCCTCTTTACCGCGCTCTTTATGTTGTTCGTGCGCTTCCTGCCCATGATTCCGATGAACGAAATCAAGATGATGCTGCCGGGGGCCAAGATTAAGCCCAAAGAAGCGGTAGCAGGAGAGAGCCACGTATGAAGTTCTCCGATTGCAGCTCATCGAAGTCACGGATCTTAAGTGTTCTTTTCCTTAAGAAAAGAACACCTTGGATGAACTTTTCAACCGCGATTAAATCGGAGGAACTTCTTTAATGCCTCCTCGTCAAGGAACATACGGTCTTCTGGCTGAATTCGACACGCCTTCCGATCTCGTCCGCGCGGCCACTGCGGCGCGCAAAGAGGGATGGCGCCGACTGGACTGCTACACGCCCTATCCGGTGGAAGAAGCGGCTGAGGCTATCGGTTTCCACAAAAACAAGGTGCCGTTGCTTACACTCATCGGCGGCATGATGGGTCTGGTTGCCATGTTCTCCCTTGAGACGTGGGTCTCAACGCTGGCTTATCCGCTGAACATTGCTGGACGCCCGATGTACTCCTGGCCTGCATTCATTGTGCCCGCCTACGAATGGACGATTCTGTGGGCAGGTCTTTCAGCGGCCTTCGGCATGCTGGCGCTGAATGGCCTGCCGTCGCCCTATCACCCGCTCTTCAACGCGCCCAACTTCCGTGCCGGCGCCTTGGATGACAAATTCTTCCTATGCCTTGAGGCATTGGACCCCAAGTTCGACCTCATCGAAACCCGGGCTTACCTTGAAACGCTCGCGCCGGTTTCGATTACGGAGGTGGAGTACTAATGCCAATGCGCCGCCTCACCAGTTCGCAGGTACTGGGCCTCGCCGCAGCTTCCGCGCTTGTTTTGATCGCCGGTTGCCGTCAGGACATGCACAATCAGCCGAAGATATTTCCGCAGCGCGGCTCCGTGATATTTGATGACGGTCGCGGCGCACGCCCGCAGGTCGTGAACACCGTGGCCCGCGGCCAGCTTCATGAAGACAGCTACTTCTACACCGGCGTGACCGAGGGCGCCAGCGGCTATCGCGAAGAGCATGACCAGCTTCCCGCGGAGCTACCCGTCTCCATCGCACTGCTCAAGCGCGGGCAGGAGCGCTACAACGTGTACTGCACACCCTGCCACTCACGCGTAGGCAATGGCTTGGGAGAGATTGTGCAGCGTGGCTACAAGCCAGCCGCCAACTTCCACGATCAGGTGCGCACCGCTCAGCCGCTCTCGCACTACTTCTGGGTAATGACGAACGGCTACGGCGCAATGCCGGATTATTCAGCGCAGCTTACACCCACGGACCGTTGGGCGGTTGCCGCTTACATCCGCGCTCTGCAGTTGAGTCAGGCCGCGACAGCAAGTGACGTCCCAGCAGGCGCAAAGGTGGAAAGCCTCAAGGACATTGCTGCGCAAGAGGGCCTGCCTGCGGATTATGCAAAGCCATGGACATTGCCCGAGACAGCGGTTCAAGCCTATCCGCATAAGGATGCGGAAGGCACCCCCGGCATGGCTCCGGCCAACCCGGCGGACCCGACGATTAAGGTGCCCGCAACCAAAGTAGGCAAGTAGAGAACGGAACCAGAAGCTAACGGAACTGGGAGCAGGGATAAGGAATAACAATGGCTCACGAATCTCATACCAAGACGCTGCCCGCCGATCTGAGCGCACCCGAGGTCGTCAATACCTGGAGGACCCGTGCACTGCTCGTCGGAGTTGTCTTTGCGGTTATCGCTGCTGGCCTTGCCTTTGCGGACGGGTCGATTGACCATGTAGTGCGTGCATGGCTGCTTGGGTTGATGCTGACCTTCGGCTTTGCCTGCGGCGGCATGTGCCTGCTGATGCTGCAGTATTGCACTGGCGGCAAGTGGGGCCTGTTGCTGCGCCGTCCTCTCGAAGCAATGAGCCGCACTCTTCCGCTGGTCTTTATCTACTGGCTGCCCATCGCATTCTTTCAGGGCAAGCTTTACCAGTGGGCAAATCACGGCCTCGTTGACCAGGCTCTCAAGCTCGGGCAGATCACCGACGCGCAGGTTGAAGCAATCGACCACGCCATCAAGTGGAAAGCGCCGATGCTGAATCCGACAGCTTTCGTTGTCGTCAGCCTCATCTGCTTCGTCATCTGGACCTTCTACATGTGGAGGCTGAACGCGCTCGGCCTCAAGCGCGATGCCGACTCTCCGGAAAATACGCCCGTCTGGATTAAGAAGTTCGAGAATCTGAGCGGCTTGGGCATCGTCATCTACGCGCTCACCATGACAGCGGCGGTTATCTACTGGGTTATGTCGCTGGATGTGACATGGTACTCGTCAGTTTATGGCTTGCTCTTCCTCGTCGGGCAGGGCTACCAGGTGCTGGCCTTCTCCATCATCACGGCCATCAGCCTCTCGAAATACGAGCCATTCAAAACGGTTCTGCGCCAGACCGAGCAGCATGATCTTGGCAAATTCACCTTCGGCTTTGTCATGTTGAACATCTACCTCGCCTTCGCGCAGTTCCTGATTATCTGGTCGGGCAACTCGCCGGAAGAGATTCCGTGGTACCTCGATCGCATTCGCGGCCACTGGGGCATCATCGTCACGCTGGACTTCCTCTTTCATTGGCTCATCCCGTTCACCATGCTGCTCTCGCGTGATCTGAAGCGCAATAAGAAGCGCCTCATCCGCGTATGCCAGTGGATGATCTTCGCCAAAGCATTCGATCTCTTCTGGCTCATCGAGCCCAACTTCAAAGATGCCGCGCGCAATCTGCACTTCAGCTTCGGCATTCTTGAATACATTGCAGTACCCGTGGCGCTTGTCTCGTTCTGGATTGCGTTCTTCTCCATCCAGTTGAAGACCCGCCCCGTGGTGCAAGTCAACGATCCGCACCTGGCGGAAATTCTGGAGCCCGAACATGCACACGCCTAATGACGGACACGAGCCCGAGCAGGTAGATACCTCGCACGGTTATGAGAAGAGCGATGTTCGCGTCACTGGCATCGTGGTCTTTCTCACCGCGCTCAGCACCTTTGTCGTGGTGGCGGCGGTCCTTTGCTGGGGCATCGGCAAGGTCATCAACCTTGCCATGGACAAGGAAGACGGGCCGAACTCCAAGTGGGCCAAGGTTGCCGATGAGCGCCAGTTGGGCAACCTGCCGACAAACCCGCAGCTCCAGAGCAAAGTGGCGGAGCTGACACAGCAGTTTCCTGCGCCGCGCGTGCAGACCGACGACGGCAACCAGGATGTAGCGGATTTGCACGAGCGCGAGGATTTATTACTCGACCACTACTCCAAGGTGGATGGCTCCGACAAGGTTCGTATCCCGATTGAGCGTGCCATCGAGCTGATTGCACAGAAGGGCCTGCCGGTTGCGCCCGCTGCGACAACCGAAAAGCCGCTGACAGGGGACAGCGTGCCCATGGTGACAGCTCCGTTGACGACAGGCTTTGCGCGTACAGCATTTGAGCAGGAACAGGCAGCACAGAAGAAAGCCGAGCAGGTCCAGGGCGAGAAGCAGTAACTTAACGCACGGTTGAGACGAAGTTTTCTGAGGTTCACTATGAAGTTGCAGAGCACAACTCGGAGCGTCTTTCGCGGAGCAATCTTCACCGCGGGCACTGCGCTAGTGCTGTCCGCAGCTTTGCAGGCCCAGGTTGCCGGATACGGCGACAAGCAGATGGGCCCGGCGAATCAGAAATCGTCGATTCTCGACAAGGTTGGCATCTCACAGCATCTGAATCAATCGCTGCCGCTGAATGCAACCTTCACCGATGATGAAGGCAAGCAAGTCCAGCTAGCAAGCTACTTCGGCGCTAAGCCGGCCATTCTTGCGCTCGTCTATTACCAGTGCCCGATGCTGTGCTCTGAGGAGCTGAACGGCCTCACCGGCGCGCTGATGATGGTGGATGAAAAGCCGGGCCGCGACTTCAACATTATCGTTGTCAGCATTGATCCCACGGAAGGCACTGACCTCGCGGCGACAAAGAAGCGCAGCTATGTAAAGCGCTATGGTCATCCGGAATCGGCGTATGGTTGGCACTTCCTTACTGGTACGGAACCAAACATCAACGCGCTGACGCAGGCAGTGGGTTTTGGCTACACAAAGATTCCCGGCCCCGATGGAAAACTGACGCAATATGCGCACGCCAGCGCCATTCAAATTATCACGCCGCAGGGTCGCATAGCGCAGTACTACATGGGTGTGGAGTATAGCCCGAAGGATTTGCGTCTCGGCCTGGCAGAGGCGTCGGACAATCGCATCGGCTCGCCGGTGGACAACATTTTGACCTACTGCTACCACTACGATCCCGGCACCAATAAGCACTCGCTGATTATTGCCCGGATTGTTCAGTTGGGTGGCTTGGTTACGGTGCTTACACTGGCCGGATTTATGTACATGATGTTCCGGGCAGATGCGAAACGCGAACGTGAACACAAAGTAGATCTCCAGAGACCCGCAACAAAGGTGAACGGATAACGGAATGGATCATATTAGCCCAGTACTCTGGCAATTTCTCGTCAAGTGGATGACGAACTTTGCGCTCTTCCCGCCGGAAGCGTCGAAGATCGCGCCGCAAATGGACGCGCTCTACTTCTTCATGGTGCTGGTGAGCCTTGTCGGTCTCACGCTCGTTGCGCTGCTGATTTTTGGCTTCTCCATCCTTTACAGCAAAAAGCGCCACCCGGTTGCGGTGCAGATCGAGGGCTCAACCATCCTCGAAGCGACGTGGACCATCATTCCGCTGGGTCTGTTCCTCATCATGTTCGTATGGGGCTCGCTGATTTACTTCCGCGTCTACACGCCGCCAGCGAACGCAATGAACATTTATGTCGTCGGTAAGCAGTGGATGTGGAAGGCCGAGCATCCCGGCGGCCAGCACGAGATCAACTCGCTGCACATTCCCACTGGCCAGCCGGTTCAGCTCACACTCATCTCGCAGGATGTCTTCCACAGCTTCTCGATTCCCGCCTTCCGCGTAAAGCGCGAAGCGATTCCCGGCCGCTATACAACGGTGTGGTTTGAGCCCACGCAGGTTGGCACCTATCATCTCTTCTGCACGCAGTACTGCGGTACGGAGCACTCGCACATGATTGGCGATATCGTGGTGCTCAGCCCCGAGGACTACAAGAAGTGGCTCGCGCAATCGACCAGCGGCATGAGCCTTGCGCAGAACGGCGAACGGCTCTTCGCCAGCCTGAGCTGCAATGCCTGCCACAATGGCCGACCCGATGCACGCGGTCCTTCGCTTGCGAACGTCTATGGTTCCCGGCTGCGTCTAAGCAATGGACAGCAGCAGCTGGCGGATGAAGCCTATCTCCGCGATGCAATCCTGAATCCGTCGGAGCATATCACGCAAGGCTACGCTCCAATCATGCCGACTTATCAAGGACAGATCAGCGAGGACGGCGTCATCTCGCTCGTGGAATACATCAAGACTCTGAACTCGAACTACCGCGTCGAACAGACGCTCAACACAACCGGGTTGCTGCCGGAAGGCGAGGGCAAGGCTACTCCAGCCGCAACAGCGCCCAAGCCTGCAGCACAAGGGACGGTGACACAATGAGCAGCGCTACAATTGTCAGTCTTCCCGACCAGTCAACGGCCAGGATTCCGAAGGACAACTTCCTCACAAGGGAAAATGGAATTCTTAGCTGGCTGCTGACCGGCGACCACAAGCGAATCGCGATTCTGTATCTCATCTCGATTACGTTCTTCTTCGCGATTGGCGGTACGCTCGCGGGCCTCATCCGTCTTGAGCTGCTCACGCCGCAGTCGGACCTGATGGCCACTGACACCTATAACAAGGTCTTTACGCTGCACGGCGTGGTAATGATTTTTCTGTTCCTGGTGCCCTCGGTGCCGGCCACGCTGGGCAACTTCCTCATCCCTATCATGATTGGGGCAAAGGACCTTGCGCTGCCGAAGATTAACCTGCTGAGCTGGTATCTCTACATGGCCGGCGGCCTGTTGACGCTCTACAACATGATGACCGGCGGTGTGGACACAGGCTGGACCTTTACGACTCCGCTCTCCACGCACTACGTCAACACCAACGTGCTGACTACGGGCCTGACCATCTTCATCGCAGGCTTCAGCTCCATCTTTACGGGCCTCAACTTCATCGTGACCATCCACAAGATGCGCGCACCGGGCATGACGTGGTTCCGGATGCCGCTCTTTGTGTGGGCCAACTACGCAGCCAGCATCCTCATGGTGCTCGGCACGCCGGTTCTGGCTATTGCAATTGTGTTGGTGGCTCTCGAGCGCACCATCGGCATCGGCGTCTTTGATCCGGCCAAGGGCGGCGATCCGCTGCTCTTCCAGCACTTGTTCTGGTTCTACTCGCATCCGGCTGTATACATCATGATTCTGCCGGGCATGGGCGTCATCTCCGAGACGGTTTCAACATTTGCCCGCAAGCGAGTCTTCGGTTACACAGCGGTCGCGTTCAGTTCGGTAGCCATCGCGATCTTCGGCTTCTTTGTGTGGGAACACCACATGTTCATCATGGGTGTCTCCAACTACTCCACGCTGGTCTTCTCACTGTTGACAATGCTGGTCGCGGTGCCTTCAGCTATCAAGATTTTCAATTGGGCCTTCACACTTTACAAAGGTTCCATCACGTTTGAGACGCCGATGCTTTACTCCTTCGGCTTCATGGGCCTGTTCACTATCGGCGGATTGACTGGCGTATTTCTCGCCTCCACTGGCACGGACATTCATCTGACGGAAACTTACTTCATCGTCGCGCACTTTCACTTTGTCATGGTGGGTGGCATGTTGATGGCCTTCCTTGCGGGTATCCATTTCTGGTGGCCTAAGATTACGGGGCGCATGTATCCGGAGAAGATTTCGCAGTTGGCAGCCGTGGTTACATTCATCGGCTTCAACTTCACCTTCTTCCCGCAGTTCATTCTTGGCACGCTCGGCATGCCTCGCCGCTACGCTTCGTATCCGCCGGAGTTCCAGATTCTCAACGTCTTCTCTACCGCTGGCGCAACCATCCTCGGCATCGGTTATCTGCTGCCGATTCTCTACCTGACCTGGTCGCTGAAGTACGGCGAAATTGCCGGCGACAATCCGTGGCAGGCAACGGGCCTTGAGTGGCAGATTCAGTCCCCGCCGCTCACGGAGAATTTCCTCGAAATGCCAATCGTCGATCACGACGCCTACGACTACGAGTGGCTGGAAAATCAGCAGAAGCAGAAAGAGGTCCCTAGTGTCGGATAGCACTCTTGCGCACGCTGAGCATGCGCATCCTCCGTATCAGCGGCATCACTTTGAGACCATGGAGCAGCAGGTGGACGCCACCGGCTTTGCCATGTGGCTCTTCCTGCTGACGGAAATCATGTTCTTCGGCGGCATGTTCTGCGCCTATCTGATTTACCGCAACTGGTATTATCCGGCGTTCGTAGCTGCGTCGCACCAGCTCTCCATCTTCTGGGGCACGCTCAATACGGGCGTCCTTATTACGTCGAGCTTTACGATGGCGATGGGCGTCTATTTCGCGCAGATGCGTGAAAAGGGCAAGCTGGTCCTATGCCTTGTTCTCACGCTTATCCTCGGCCTGACCTTCCTTGGCATCAAGACAATTGAGTACAAGGAGAAGTTTGAGAAGCACCACGTCCCCGGCGCGCATTACAGCCTGCAGTCGTTCCTGAATCCCTCTTCGGATGAAGCCGCAAAGGCTGCGGACGACAAGCCGTTACCGCTCGACATGGCACGCCACACGGAAATTTACTTCTCGCTCTACTTCGCTATGACCGGAATGCACGCGCTGCACATGATTATCGGTATCTGCATCCTTGGCTTCATGATTGTGAAGGCAAATCAAGGTGCATATACCGGCGGCCATGTCAGTTTTGTCGAATACTTCGGTCTTTACTGGCACTTTGTCGATATCATCTGGATCTTCCTCTTCCCGCTGCTGTATCTCATCAGCAGGCATCAGTGACAGGAAACCGGCAATCTCTTGGAAGGATTAGAAGCATGAGCGAACACGACAACGAAATTGAGCATGGCGAGACGGAACACCATGACGGAACCGAAGGTCACATTGTCAGCCCGAAGATTTACCTGCTGATTTTTTTTGCGCTCCTTGTAGGAACCGCACTGACGGTTGCGGCCTCCTACGTGGAAATGGGTCCGCTGAACCCCATCGTTGCCATTGCGATTGCGGTTATCAAGGCAACACTGGTGATTCTCTTCTTCATGCACGTCAAGTACAGCCCAAAGCTGACCAAGCTGGCGGTGGGTTCGGGCATCTTCATGTTTCTGGTGCTGATTGCCATGACGCTTTCGGACTACATCAGCCGCGCCTGGGGGCGCTGGTAAAAGCAGTTCACAGGGGCGTGAATCTAAAAAAAGGCCGCCCCAGGGCGGCCTTTTTATTTGGCTCCGTTCAAGGGCATTTCAAAATAAATCAGCGGCGCGGTGCGATATACCGCCCGCCCTACTTCCATAAAGCCGCACTTGGCATAAAAAGGGCCGGCCCCTGCAGGCACATCGTAGGAATCAAGCCGAATCGCATCCCCGCCGGACTCAATAACGATCCTCTGCGCCTCCGCAATAGTTTCTCGCCCCAACCCTTGCCGCTGAAAATCCGGATGCACGGCCATATTCGTTAGATAAAACGGCCTCTGCCGCAATGCAAAATAGTCCGGATCAATCGCCCACGGCTTGCGCGTCGCCAGCGTCATTGTCGCCAGCACCCGTCCCTTGCTCCGCACCACATATACGGGCGAACCGCGTACGGCGGAAAGCGCGCCGCGCTCGCTCAGGTTTTCACACCAGTATCCGCAGCCAAACCTCTCTGTCAACCGTTCGTTGACAGCCGTGCGCAGCGCCACAAGCGAAAGCGCGTCATCATCCGTGGCGAGTTGAAGTCGAATCTGCATTCCAAATCATTCGATGCTTAGACAGAATAATTCGCTTCGCGACCGGGCGCAGGCTGGCTCTTTGTCCTAGAATGAAATCAGATTTCACACACAACATAAGCCTTACACGATTTCGTAACAGAATTTCGTCCCTGACCGCTGCGTGTCTTCTCATCTCTTTTTCGGCTTAGCCTCCGGATGGAGTCAGGATGCGTGTCTTTGCAGTATTTTGTTTGCCGTTTCGTAAGTGCCTTGGCCAATTGAACCGCGTAGCACCCGTGCTGTGCGCCCTGCTTTTCGCTGTTCTCAATAATGCAGCGCAAACCAGCCCGCGCAGGTTCGCAATCCCTCCGCGCGCCGCACAGGCGGAGCGGTTTCTCGCGCATCGCGGCATACGCCCCGGCATGCCATCTGGCCGCGCACCTCGACTGAAAGCGCAACACATCCCCGCGCATCCGCAATATGCTTCCGGCACTGCTGTGTGGCAATCTCTCGGCCCGACCGGCGTAACCTCGACCTATTACGGCACGATAAGCGGCCGCATCTCTTCCATCGCATTCGACCCATCTGACACAACCGGCAATTCCGCCTACATCGGAACCACCGGAGGCGGCGTCTGGTTCTCAAACAACGCAGCCGCCTCCGACCCGTCCTACATCCGCTTTTCCCCGCTCACAGATTCGGCAGGAGTTCTAAACGGCGCGCTTGACCCCTCTATCAGCATTGGCGCTGTTACCGTACAGCCCGGTGGCACAGGTGTAATCCTCGCTGGCACCGGCGACGCCAATGACGCGCTCGACTCCTACTACGGAACAGGTATTCTGCGTTCCACCGACGGCGGCAATACATGGAGCCTGATTCAGCAAAGCTCTGACGTGGAGCAGGGAACCGGCCTGCAGGACTTTGGTTTCTACGGGCTGGGCTTTGCCGGCTTCGCATGGGGCGATAGCTCCACCATGCCGAACACGGTGGTCGCCGCCGTCTCGCAGGCTTATGAAGCCGATGTCGTCGGCGTGCAATGGCCCGCAGGCCGTTCAGCAGGGCTCTATTACTCAAACGATGCCGGAGCAACATGGAAGCTGGCCACCATTAAGAATCTGAACGGCCAGGATGTGCAAGGTCCAATGGACGCCATCGCTCCACCCGAGGGCAACCCCGCAACGTCAGTGGTGTGGAACCCCGTGCGCAAAGTCTTTCTCGCCGCCGTTCGCTATCACGGCTACTACTCCTCGCCAGACGGTGTGACATGGACGCAGCTAGCCACACAGCCCGGCAGTGGTTTCACCACGCAGAACTGTCCCACCAACATCGGCCTGCCCGGTTCGCCCGCATGCCCCATCTTTCGCGGCTCGCTCGCGGTCAACCCCAGCACCGGCGATACCTTCGCATGGTCCGTAGATCTGAACAATCAAGACCAGGGAATCTGGCAGGACGTGTGCAGCGCAGGCAGCAACAAGCAATGCACCAATGCCAACATCACATTCAGCGTACAGCTCACAACCACGCAGCTTGAGAGCAACATACCGGGGCAGGGCCCCGCGACCATTACAAACGGCGATTACAACCTTGCGCTTGCTGCAATTCCCTCCGGTCAGGACACAATGATTCTTGCCGGAGGCAACGACCTGTGGAAGTGCACAATCGCCCCGCCAGTCGGTGCCGCGGCAGCCAGCGTGTATTGTGCATGGCGCAACACCACCAATTCCCTCAGTTGTCTTAGCGCAAAAGTCAGTCCTTATCAGCATGCGCTCACGTGGAATCCTCAGAACCCGCTGGAGCTCCTGATAGGCAATGACGGCGGCATCTGGCGTAGCGTGGATGCAGTAGCAGAGACAGGCTCCGCCTGCGCATCGACCGATGCAAGCCACTTCCAGAATCTCAACGGCGGCCTTGGTTCGCTAGCAGAGGTGGAACACATCTCTTCTTCTGCTTCCACTCCGTACACAATGATGGTAGGCCTCGGAGTTAACGGAACCGCCGGCGTAAAAAGCACAGCAGCCTCAGCAGATCCGTGGCCTCAGGTGTTAAGCGGTGAAGGCGGTCCGGTAGCCATCGACCCCGCCAACGCGAACAACTGGTACGCCAACAATGGAGCAGGCGTCTCCATTCATCTCTGCTCGCAATCCACTGCTTGCAAGCAATCAGACTTTGGCGTGAGTCCCGTAGTTGGCAATGCAGATGTTTCCAATGACGGATTAACGATGACCGAGCCCGCGCCGTTTCTCGTCGATCCCGTCGATCACACGCAGCTTCTCGTCGCCACATGCCGTCTCTGGCGCGGCGCAGCCACAGGCGGATGGGCCGCAGCCAACGCCGTCACGCCAATGCTCGGCAGCGGCTCAAGCGCAGGCTACTGCTCCGGCAACCCGTTGATTCGCACCATGACAGCAGCAGCCCTGCCCAATGGTGGCGAAATTGTCTACGCAGGCACCTACGGCAGCCTCGACGGCGGCGCAACCATGGCTGGGCACGTCCTTAGCGCAACCATGAGCGCATCCGGCACATGGTCCGTCTGGAATGACCTCACCTTCAATCCCGTAGAGAACGACATTCAGGCCATGAATCTCTACGGCCTCGATATTTCCAGCCTCTTTGTAGACCCCGCCGATACATCCGGCAAAACCGTCTACGTCACGGTGCAGGGAATCACCGGGCAAAGCCAGCCCATTCGCACGGTCTACCGCTCCACTGACGGCGGAGCTACCTGGTACGCGCTCAACTCCAACCTGCCGGAAGAGCCCGTAAACAGCCTGGTAGTCGATCCGGTAGATCCCAATACCGTCTATGTCGCCACAGATGCAGGTGTCTACGCTACGCGCCAGGTAGCCGACTGCACAACGCAAGGAAGCGCATGCTGGGCGCCCATAGGAAGCGGACTTCCCATGTCTCCCGTCGTCGCCTTAAGCGCTACGCCCGCAGGCGCAAGCACCAGTGTGCTGATTGCCGCCACTTACGGTCGCGGCGTGTGGCAGTTGCCGCTACTCACTGCGGGAACATTGTTAACCACAGCCACTCTTAGCCCCGACGCGCTGGCATTTACTCCCGGTCAGTCGGTCGATTCATCCTCCAGCCCGTTAACGCTTGCAGTTACCAATACCGGACGTGTGGGCCTCGCCATCACATCTGTCACGCTCGGCGGAGATGCCCCTGAAGATTTCTCCGAGACAGATAACTGTGCCAGTCAGGAAGTTTCCGCAGGCGCTTCCTGCACCATCCAGATCATCTTTTTGCCTTCCGCTACAGGCGCGCGCAAGGCGACCATCACCGTTGCAGGCAACCTCTCGGGTGGCTCGTTGTCCGCTACTTTGAGCGGCACTGGCACAGCAGCCGCACCGGTCATCATCAAGCCCAGCGTCATCAACTTCGGCAGCCTGCCTGTAAACTCGCAAACCTCCGCGCAGCAACTCACCGTGGAGAACTCAAGCTCCTCCCCCATAACCATCAAGAGTTGGACCGTAGTAGCGCCGTTTCAAATGGCGTTCAACGGCTGTGGCGATGCAGGCGCAACCATTGCCGCCTCGTCCGACTGCTCCATCTCCGTCCTCTTCGCGCCCACTGCGGTAGGCTCCACCAACGGTACGCTCACTCTGGTAGACAACGAAGGCACGCACACCGTGCAGTTAAACGGCACAGCAACCTCGCTGCCCACAGACACACTCACGCCATCCTCCCTCAGCTTTCCCGGCACCATCATCGGACAGCCCAGCTCTGCGCAGACAATCACACTCACCAACAGCGGCCAAAATCCCCTGACAAATATAGGCATTTCCGCAAGCAGTCCATTCACGGCAACTACCAACTGCACAACGCAACTTGCCGCGCAATCCAGTTGCGCCATCAACGTGGTGTTCATTCCCACAGCAGCCGGCACAGCCACAGGAACACTGACTCTGACAGACATTCTTTCCGCCACGCCCAGGACAATCTCTCTCAGCGGAACAGGGCTCAAGCCGCCGCAGCTTACGCCCAGCGCCAACAGCATCAACTTCGGAAAAGTCCCCGCAGGCCAGCACAGTCCCGCACAAACGCTTACCGTCACCAACACCGGTGGCGCGCCCATGGCAAACGTTGGGTTCAACGTTTCAGGCCAAAGCGCTGCCGATTTCAGCGCCTCATGGAGCAGCCAGTGTCCAGCTACGTTGAACGTAAATGCGAGTTGCTCGGTGCAGGTCGTCTATACGCCATCCAATACGAACGGCTCCACAGCCAGCCTGAACTTCTCCTCGTCTACGCGCGGCGTTGAGTCCGCAACAGTGGTTCTGTTAGGCAACGGCGGCGTGCCCGGCAGCGGAATTCAGCTCAAGCCGGGCTCCGTCAACTTCGCTGCTACGGGCGTTGGCGCGGTAAGCGCATCCACCACTATTGCAATCACCAACCTCAACGTAGCGCAGCCATTGGCGAACCTTTCCCTCTCCACTTCCAGCGGCTTCAAGTACGCGAACAGCACATGCGGCACATCCCTCGCAGCAGGCGCAACCTGCACAGTAGATGTGGCCTTTACTCCCGGCACAATCGGCGTGCAGACCGGCGCGCTGACCATAGCGAGCAGCGCGCTTGCTGTTCCAGCAACAGTGCCGTTGTCCGGCACCGGCTTCGACTTCACCATATCCACTCCAAGCGCAGTTACAGTTGCAAGCGGACAAACAGCGATCTTCACGCTGTCGCTCGCAACGCAGGGCGGCGTGCCGGAAACCTTTAACTTCGCCTGCACCAACCTGCCTTCACAGGCAGCCTGTATTTCTAACCCGGTAACAAACAACATCGCAGCCAACGCAACTGGCACGCAGACGATTGATGTAACAACCAGCCAGACAACCGCGGCAGTTGTCTTCCCCGGCCGCCCCTTCCTCTTACTCAGCGGATTATTAGTGTTGCCCGTGGCCTGGCGCGCACGCCGTCGTCTGTTGCTACTCATTGCACTGCTCGCAGTCAGCACAGGAGCAATCACAAGCTGCGCCGGTGCCAGCGGTTCAAAGGCCATAAGCGGAGGCGGCGGTGGAATCACCACCACAACAACTCCATCGGGCACCTACACAATCCCGCTAGCAGTGAGCGCAAGCGGCGCCGCAACCCCCATCAGCAGTTGCAAAGCAAACGGCGACGGCAATGGAGCACAGCGCTGCGTAAACCTGACAATGATTGTCGAATGAAAAAACAGGGAGTAGAAAGCAACTGCAAAAACAAAAACAGGTTCTTCTTTCCATCTTGCAGTCAGAGAATACAATTTTCTTTTGCGATAAGAATAATGAAAAAGCCCCGCCATAGCGGGGCTTTAGTTCTCTGTTCTCTACTCCCTGCCTTTAATACGCTGGCGGCAACGTAGGATCACGGAAGATAGTAGTCGAGTGCCGTACATCCCCCACAGACCCAAAGTTGGCAAAAGTAAAGCTATAGAGATACTGCACGTCATCCCCGCGCACCGGCCCGAGGTCAAACTTGCGATAGCCCAGCGAAATGCCGCAGCAATTCCAGTTGTAGTTACCAAGCATCCCGGCATATTCCAGGGAACCATGCACAATATCGAACCCGGCATTCGCCGCAAAGTTAAACCCGGCACGATTCTGTTTGCCAATCTCAAGAAATGGATTGATAAGCTGGCTCTGAATCAGCGTAGCCGAGGTCCCCGTCTCATCCACAGCATTCAGCAGGGAGTGGCCAAGGCCCACCGTTGTCAACCCGCGGCTATACCCGGCAAACAAGTTGTCCGCGCTCAGGCGTCCGGCCTTGGGATCGTAATCAAGGTCCCACTCCACGCGCAGATGAGGCACAGCCTCAAAGCGCATGCGAGAGATAATCGGCGAGAGCGACCGCGAGCCCGTCAAATATGAAATCCCCGTCAGGTCCAGCGTGGAGTCAAAGATGTTGCGCTGGTCATTCAGCGTAGCCCCTCCAAAGTCGGGGTCAAGATAGTAGCGCTGCGCAATCTGCCAGCTCGCCCACTCGCGCGGATGATTCTCGCAACCATCCACCTCTGCGCCCTTCTCGTCTGTGCAAGGCTTCGCATTCGGCGACTTCACATAAAAGCGCTGCGTCAGCGAGAAGCCAATCTCATTGTCATTCGCCGCAACGTCCGTCGTATCGAACTGCATCACGTTCTGTGCCTTCACGCCAATACCGCCTGCAAAGCGATAGCTCAGCTCCGGCTCAATCACATGCCGCAGCACGCGCCCACTGCGTCCCAGCGAAAAATCCCTCTCAACCGCAGGCGGCCGAACATCTACGGACGCCTCATAGTCAAAGCGGTTGAGTGAATCATGGCTCACAAAAGGCACGCCGTTGTTGATGCCTGTAAGGTCCGGGTCCTGGCTGCCGGTGTAAAGCGTGTTGCGCACTGCAATCTGCGGCACAATGCTCCACCCGCCCGCAACAATCGGCATCTCCAGGTGCGGATAAACATCCATGCGGCCAACATTGTGCGCATGGTAATTCGGCTCGCTGCGCCCAAGGTGAGCCGCAGAGGCATCAAGCCCCCAGTAGAGATTCACCGGGCTGTCTCCCGTTGCAAACAGAGGCCGGTCCAGCACGTCATAGCGCAAGCTCGGAGTCTTGAGGATGCGTGCTTCATCACCGTTCGTCGAGCTGGCAAAGTTCTGCATGCGATAAAACTCAAGCGAAGCAACCAGCCCGTTATGAGCATTGGTCACAGCAATATCGCTCTTAACCTGCGAAGCAATAGCAATCCAGAAGTTGTCGTTGAAGACCAGCCGGTAGACATATCGGGAGAGGTAATCAACGTTGCCCGCAACGCGCGTCTCATCCGAGAGATTCTTGCTGCCAAGCGCCACAATGTCCACGCCGCCCTGGTTCACGCGCGTCGTCACGCCGTTGACGGTCTCGTCAAAACCGCGGTCCAGCAGCGCATTCCACCGCACAGTGATGTGGTCAAGCCCTGGCCCCTTGTAGCGAAAATCGCCATTCGGCGCAAAGCCGCGCTTCGAGTAGTATTCCGACCCAATCACCATGTCCATGCTGCGGTTGATAACCCAGTAGAACTGCTCGCCCGTAGTAAAGCCACGAATCGAGTTGTAGTTCGACGGAATCACCGGAATCAGAAACCCGCTTTGCCGCCCGCTCTCATCCACCGGGTGCTGCAGCCACGGCAGGTAAAAGATAGGAATGCCCAGCAGCTTGAAGTAAGCATTGCGCGTCGAGGCCTTGTCGTCTTCCACCTTGATAAGCCCGGCAAGAATCTTCCAGTCCGGATTAGGCAACTGGCAGTTGGTCATCGAGCCGTCCACAATGCGGTAGCTGTTTTCTCCCGCTTGCACCAGCACGCGCCCGGTAAAGACAAAAGGGTTCGCCGTTGTGTAAACAACGCTGCGCCCATTGGCGCGCACGCCCAGCGTCCCGTTCACGTTGTAAAAACGCCCGGTGTGCGTATTGAGCTGCATCTCCCCGCGAGAGGCTGTCAGGACAATGTCCTCGCGCCCGCCTTCCATACGGAGATGCCCATCCGCTTCCACCTCGGTCGTGTCGCGGTGATAGACAATCTTGTCCGCGCTCAAAACATAGCCGCGATAGTGGAATTCGGTCACGTTGTAGAGCGTGGCCGTGTTCTCTGACCAGGTCTGCCGGTCGGCCTTCCAGCTTATTGTTTCGCCGTTTGGCGGAGCGGGTTCAGGCTTCGCAACAGGCAGCATCTCCTGCTCCGGGTCGTCCGGCAGGGGCTGTGAGGCAGCGGGCGCAACCTGCTGCTGCGCCTGTGGTGCAGAGGAGGGGGGTAACGCATTGGTCAACGCCTGCGCCTTAAGTTGCAGGTGACAGAGCACTATAGCCGTGATAAACCAAAAATTGCGAGGGCGCATCCGAGGACCAAGGCTCAGCATAGCAAATGTGGGCACTTGAGAGTGGGACGCGCCAGAAGCGGCTCTGGCAGCAGGAAAAAACCCGGCAGGGAATCCACGCATCTCTCCTTCCAACATGGAAGGGGCGCCTCGGCATGAAAGGGCGCAGAATGCGCGAAGACCGTCGTTTTCCGCGAGCTCAAGACCTTTCAAAAGAACAACCCCGCCGATACGGAAACCACCGTAGGCGGACCAACACAGGCGGTTCTCAGCTCAGGCGAGAGGCGCGTTGGAAGGGACAATACGAGTGAGCACACTTGGGTCACCTGCCGCCAACTGGCGGGAGGAAGTGAATAGGCGCTTGGCGGAACATAAAAACCGCAAGGGCAACGCGTCGGCAGCAAACGCTCCAGCCCAGCCTGTCACCCCCGGCAACAGCCGCGCGGCACAAGCTGCGGCGCGCGTGGCGGAGCGGTACGCAAAGGCAAAGACTTATAGCCAGATGCAGGCCGAAGAGGCCCGCATCGCCGTGCGCGCCGCGGAAATCGCCACGCAGGTAGCGCGGGAAGCGCAGAACGCCGCCGAAAATCGTCTGGCCGAGTTGCACGCCGCAACCGTGGAGCCCGAGCGCCCCGCCGAGCAGGCCGTGCTGATCCCGTTTGAGAGCCCCGCCGTACAAGCCGAGCACGTCGCTGAAGTACAAGCGCCCGAGTGGGACTGGACAGTAGACAATCTCGCCGCTGAGTCCGCTGCGGTTGCAGAAGCGGCGCCCGTTGTAGAAGCAGTTCCCGCGCCGGTAGCCTCTGCCCAAATTGCAGAGCCGCCGCCGCAGGCCGTTCTTCCTGTGATTGAAGTTCCCGCAGAAATCCCCGACGGCCCGGTTACAGATGCCAAAACCAGCTCCGGCCAGGTGCTCCAGATTCGCTGGGAGCCCGACATGCCCGGACTTTCCGGCAAAGCGGAAGCCGACCCATACGCCGAGCCCTTTGAGATGGACGCCGAAGACTGGTGGACCCCCGCCGAGCCGGTTGTGAATCACGAAGAGCCGGTGCACGTCGAAGCGCACGCAATCCAGGCAAACCTCATCGAGTTCCCCCGCGAGTTGGTGGCCACGCGCCGCATTCGCCCCCGGATTCTCGAAGGAATTGCCACGCAGCCCGAGCCCGGCACGCAGCTAAGCATCTTTGAAGTTGACCCCGGCACAATCGAGACGGAAGCACCCGAGCCGGTAAATGCCGCATGGAGCACAGCAGAACCGTTGCACGCACACGCAGACACCGCCGAGTGGGTGGAACCTGCCGCCGCTCCAAATGCCCAACCAGCAGCCAAGGCGGACTGGTCCACCCCCGAGTGGAGCGGCATGAAGCTGGGCGCGCAGGTGCGGCATGAAGTCGCAGCCCCCACGCTCAAGGACAAGCTCTCGCTGGCTCCGTTGACTACACGCCTGATGGCTGGCCTTGTGGATACAGCCGCAGTCGTCGCGGTTGCCACCTTCGTCTGGCTCACGCTCGCGCTTGGCATGTCGCACAACCTCGCGCCCCGCATGGCAGAGATAATGGGAGCGGGAGCAGTTCTCGGCGTAGCGCTCCTCTACCACGCGTTCTTCTGCTTCATGGGTCTGCCCTCACTCGGCATGCGCTATGCGGGCCTCTCGCTCTGCACCTTCGACGAGATGATTCCGACCCCCGAGCAGTTGCGGAAGCGCTTCACCGCCATGGTCATTTCCATGCTGCCCATGGGCCTCGGAATGGCCTGGAGCCTCTTCGATGAAGACCACCTGGCCTGGCACGACCGCCACTCTCAGACTTACCTGCGCCGCAACTAGCAACCAGCCTTTCGCTAAACGAAACAGGCCATGAGTTCAACTCATGGCCTGTTTTCGTTGTCTATGCAATAGCTTCACGGCAGCGGAGCCGGAGCCAGCTCAAGCACAAATTTCTCACGAGCCGCAGCGTCGTTCTGCGCCAGATGCGTCTCCGCAAGCCCTGCCCCGCCAAAGCTGCGATAGCTGTTGCCAGCGCCAACCTGCACAAACTCCACCGAAACCGGCGCATCAGGAATCCGTCCCCCAAACCAGCGTGCGTCCTCCCGCTGCGCCCACGTCACCAGCGCAACCACCGAGCCCGCAGCATACTGCGGAGCCTGCGGATTCACCGACCGCGCATTCACGGCCTTCATTGCCGCGTCATTGCCCAGCAGCATCGCAGTCGTGTGCTTAGCCGGGTCCACATACATCGTGATAGGCCGCCAGTTCAGCGGCTGCCACGGCAAACTCGCCGGAAGCGCAGCCGCATGGTTGAAGACCTCATCGCTACCCTTGGCCGCAAAGAAAGGCTGCGTATAAACATAATCCCCATTGCGCATCGGAGCATGGCACCCCGTGCACTCGTTCACGAACTTCGCATCCTGTCCATAAGGCTTGAAGCTGAGCCCGCGCCAGCGTCCCCACGCCCAGCCGTCGTCGGCGGCATAGCGAGCCTCATTCTTCACCATCAGCTCCACCTGAAAAAACGGACCGGGATGAATCAGCCCATCCGCTCCCGGCTGCTGCTGCCACGCAATCTTGGCAATGCGCGCCCCATCCGGCCACGGAGTCAGCGAGCCTGCCTGGATTGCCTTAATCGCAACATCGTTGGCAACAATGATGCGGAACGTATAGTTATCGCCGCGGTCCGTTGTGCTGATAGGCTTCCAGTTCACAAAATCCGGATCAAAAGCAACACCGTTCGGCTCAGCCTGCACCTTGGAGTAGTCAACCGGCACAGGCAGCGCAACAGCCGCCGCCGGACTCGGCACAGCCTTCCACGGCGCAAGATAATTCTTGAGGATTGCCATATCCTCCGGCGTAACCTTGGCCTCAGGGTGAAGCTTCTTGTAAGCCCCAAGTGGCATATAGCCAAGCTGAACCATGGTCACAGCCTCGTAGAGAGCCGCTTTCTGAGCCGCAGCAGGCTTCGCGCCAATCGTAGAGAAGTTCAGGTGCTCACGCGCCTGCAAAATATCCTTGCGAACAATCCAGTACCCCGGAGCCAGCTCATCAAACCAGGCCAGCTTGCGCTCGTTCGAGTGGCAGGCATAACAGTCCTTCTCCAGAACATGCCGAACCTCCACCGGAGCCTGAATTTCAGCAACCGCAGGCTGCGAAGGAATCGGCGGCCGTGCCACCTGCAGGGCAGCGAAGATAGCCGCCAAAAAAATCAAAACAAAAACAGTGCGCTTCATAAAGGGGGAATCTCCGCAACAAAGTGAGCTAAAAAGCAGTCTCAAGCAGACCGCGCCAGCATGTCCAAGTAGAAATGCTTATATGGAATTGGGCAAATCTTCAAACATGTAGCTAAGGGGCAAGACTTAGGTTTATGCCTATATAAATAGTCAGAACATATGTTTTGTATATTTATGAACTTACATTCAGTGCGGATGAGATTGCGGCCCGCTTTCACCACCAGCTTGTGTGGATTCATCCATTCCCAACGGCAATGGGCGCATGCGCGGTTAATGGCGGATTTACTGGCGGTCAAGTTGGAAAGGCCCGTGTTTACGTGGGGAAGTTCCGATATCATCTCTGCCGGAGCGCTACGCAGCGCTTACATGGATGCGCTGCGTAACGCCGACAAAGGTAATATTCAACCGTTGCTTCGATTTGCCCGTTCGTGACCTACCAGGTCAACGCCCGAAGCGCAGAAACCCCCGCCCCAATCAGTGCGGTCTCATCATCCGGTTCCAGAACTTCCAGTGAAAAGCTCTGCAGTGGGCTCATCTTCACCATCGATTCAAGCTGCGCCCGAAGCACAGGCAAATCGACAAACTTCGCATTGTGCCCCGTGAAGTAAAAACGCCCCGGCCCGGCAAGGTGAATAAACGATGCCGTTCCAGCAGCCAGCGCGCGGTGCCACAAATCGACAAACTCGCGGCACTTCTGGTCGCCCTGCTTAGCCGCCGCAAAGACTTCCTCAGGCTCGCGGTCCAGAAACCGCAGCCGCATCGCCCGGTAGCCCACAATGCCTTCCATGTGTCCCACGCCGCCGCAGCCGCAATAGCGTTCCTTGGGGTCCAGCGTCACGGTAACGTGGCCGCCCTCCCAAACGCCGTCCACATAGGGCCAGCGCCCATAGCCAATGCCGTTTCCAATCGTCCACACACGCGTCAGGCGGTCAAGCTGCCCGCGCGTAGCGGCAACACCGGCGGCAATCGCGTCGGCATCGTTCGCAACGTGCACCGGCGCGGTAATACCCTTTGCCGCCAGAATCTTCGTCAGATCATCTGCCAGGTGCATGCCTTTGAGCTGGACGAGATTAGGGCTTTCTTCCACAACGCCGTTTCGCACAATTCCCGGAACTGCCACGCCGATGGCCTGGATAGGCTCACCGTTGTTGGCAATTTCCGCAATCTGGTTGGCAACAATTTCCACCAGTTCGCCGCTAGGCATGGAAACGAGCGCATCATGCTCGTCCTTGTCAGTCGGATAACGGACAGTCTTGCCGGCCAGCTTATGATCTTCCAGCCGCCCGGCCGCGATATGTTCGGTCACCACAACGCCGATTGCTACGGTCATTGCGTCCCCTTTATTTTCTGCCGTTCTAGCCGGCCGATTGATAGCGGCCGAGCCGCCCCAGTCCGTTTAGGCCTGCGACTTTGTAGCACTCAGCCAGCGTGGGATAGTTAAAAACACTATCCACGAAATAGTCAATCGTGCCTCCCAGTGTCATCACTGCCTGGCCAATGTGAACAAGCTCACTCGCGCCCTCGCCGATGATGTGAACACCAAGCACTTTGCGCGTATCTCGGTGGAAAATCAGCTTCAGCCTGCCTGTCGTATCACCGCGAATCTGTCCGCGCGCCGTCTCGCGGTAATACGCCATGCCAACCTCGTACGGCACATCTTCATCGGTCAACTGCTCTTCGGTCTTGCCGATAAAGCTGATTTCCGGAATCGTGTAAATACCGTAGGGGTAAAAGCTGGGGTTCGACGTCGTGAGGTTGTCCTCAAAAGCGCGGTGAGCAGCGATGCGCCCCTGCTCCATCGAAACCGAAGCCAGCGCCGGAAAGCCCACCACATCGCCCGAAGCGTAAATGTGCGGCACCTTGGTCTGGTAGTGCTCGTTCACTGGAATACGTCCGCGGGAATCAGCTTCCAGACCTGCCAAAGGAAGGTTCAGGTCGTCCACCGCACCCTGCCGCCCAATAGCGTAGAGAAGGGCATCGCCGCTGACGCGCTTCTTGCTTTCCAGGTTGGCAACAACCGACCCGTCAGGTAGCTCTTCGACCGAAGAAACCTCTTCGCCAAGGCGCATTGTCACGCGGCTGTCGCGCAGGTGGTAGCTCAGTGCTTCAATAATTTCCTGATCCGCGAACTCCAGTAGGCGTGGCCGCTTTTCGATAATCGTCACGCGCACGCCCAGAGTAGCGAACATACAGGCGTATTCCACGCCGATAACGCCGCCGCCAACCACAATCAGCGTCCGCGGAAGCTCCGGCAAATCCAGCACCTGGTCGGAGTTGATAATCGTGCGGCCGTTAATCGGCACCTTCGCGCTGTTCGCCGGCCTTGTGCCAACGGCAATCAGAATCTTGTCCGCTTCAATCGTGGCTTCGCCCAGCGGCCCATCCACGCGAATTGTATGCGGGTCCGTGAAATGCGCCGTGCCGTGGATAACGTCAATCCCGTTGCGCGACAACTGCGCTTCCGTCACGTCCACTTCGGTCTTCACCACAGCCTGCACGCGGAACGCCAGGTCAGCCATCGAGATTTTCTCTTTGACCCGGTAGTTAATGCCGTAGACCGACTTGTAGTTGTAGCCGGAAAGATGCAGCACGGCTTCGCGCATCGTCTTGGACGGAATAGTTCCGGTGTTGATGCACACGCCGCCGACAACGGCCCGCGATTCGATGACCGCTACACGCTTTTTCAGCTTCGAGGCGGCTACTGCGGCCCGTTGTCCGCTGGGGCCAGAACCAATCACGGCGAGATCGTACTTCACGCTGCTCATCCCACTCTCTTTCAGGTTTCAAAAGGATTGTTGTCGTGTGCCCAAAACGGGCCCGGTTAGAACGGCTGTCTGTGCTGTCTGGCGGCTTCATACCGCTGCGTGAGACGCCGTCACAAAAACGCTTCCACGGGGAGCCTAACACATTGCGCTACTTACGCAGATGAAGACACGGCAAAACGGGTTTGCTCCCTGCCGGATTATTCCACCCGCTTTTTTGCAATCCCTTGGCGCGCCCTTCCCGGCAGAGATTGCCGCAGTAATGTTCCGTCACCAACAGGTTTCGTAAAAGGGCCTAATCTGGTAAGCCGGAGATTTGTTCCCGGCAATCATAAAGGCCCACAAAGCACTAGGCCTTAGCCCCCCCCCCGGGGCCTGCTCTCTAATCCTGCTCGACCTCCAGCACCACATTGGCATCCGCCACCTGGGTATTGGTCTTAGCCTCGACGGTAACGTTATAAGCCTGCGGCGGAGCCTTATGCGTCAGCGCCGTACTATCGCACCCGCTCAGCACCATCACGCAAACAAGCGCCGCCATCCCCGCAAACCATCCCCGCAAGCGCCGCCCGGCAAACGGCAAAACCAGCCACGGCAGCATCACAGCATACAAAAACGGCACCCTCTTCGCCGCACTGGCACTCGCAGGCACACGCGCCACAATCTGCAGCGTAGCCGTGCCATCAGCCCCCGTCCCGCTCAGCGGACTGAAAACGCAGGAACTCCCCGCCGGCAACCCCGAGCAGGAGAACTGAATATCGCTGCTAAGAAACCCGCCCACCGTAAGCGTAGAGTATCCCGTACTCCCGCCCGGCAGCGTAATGCTCAGCGTGTTGGGATCAGCCCGCAGCATAGCCGTGGGCTGCGTCACCGTCAGCGTAGTCGTAGCAGAAGCCGCCGCCACATAGTTGTGGTCCCCCTGGTACAAAGCCGTAATCGAGTACCCACCCGGAGCCGCAAAGATATGGTTAGCCAGCACCGCGGAGCCACCGGAGAGCGTGCCCACCCCCAGGTCAAACGTGCCCAGCCCGCCCCCATTTGCCTGAAAGAGCACCGCCCCCGTAGGCACAACCCCCGCAACCCCAGTCACGTTGGCCGTAATCGTGGCCCCCTGCCCAACAAGAATCGAAGTCGGACTCACAGAGACCGTCACGCCAGGCTTAGCAGGACCAATAGTGATAGAAAGCGCGCTGCTCGCCAGCGTGCCCAACGAGTCGGTGACGTACGCATTGAAGTTAACCGTACCGCCAGCCGTAGGCGTACCCGAAATAACCCCGTTGTCAGCATTCAGAGAAAGTCCCGCCGGAAGCCCCGTAACGTTCCACTTGTAAGCCCCATAGCCACCCGCAGCCGCAAGCGCCGCGGAGTAAGGCACCCCCACCGTCCCGCCGGGCAGGGAAGCAGTCGTAATCTTGAGCGGCGGAGGCGTGCCGACAAAGAGCGTAGCAAACCCCGACTCAACCCCTCCGCAAGTCAGCGCGTAGGTATACGTGCCCTCTTCCGTTGGCGTGATGTCCGCGCTGCCGGTGTAGGCTCCGTCGATAAGCGTGCCGGTTTGCGGGCCGGACCATGTGCCGGCTCCGGTGGGAGAGCCTTGAATGGAGGCAAAGCACTGCCGCAGCGTTGTCGAGAAGCTGTTCAGCACCTTCCATGTGAGATGGACCGTTGTGCCGGGCTGCACCAGTCCTTGATCGAAGCTCAGGACGATAGGCGGCGTCTTGGCAGGGCCATAAGAGAGTTGGAAGACTGTGCCATTGTCATCTCCGCCCGGAGTCGGATCCCCCGGCGTTGTTCCATAGAAGCCTCCATCGCTGGCCTGGAGCAGACCGCTATAGGAGGCAACATCGGGAGTGCTGCTTGTCGAGGAGTAGATAGTGGTGAAGGCTGTGCCATCGGGGGCAATCGTAAAGAGGGTGGAACATGCCTGGGTGCCGTTGTTGCTGCACGCATGGCCGCCAGCCGTGCCGTAGAGGCTGGCGTCGCTTCCGAGAAACAAATCGCCCAGCGGTTCCGCGCCGTCGTATTCGTCTTCAAAGGTATAGAGAACGGAAAAGCCGCCGGTGGAAGTAATACGGAAAATTGTGCCGCAACCTTCGGAAGAGCACTTGGACATGTCTCCGCCCAGGCTGGTTATGCCAATCAAATCTCCGTTCGGAACCTGGACCAGCTTGGCAGTCGGTGCGGCTCCGTCGCTGCCGGCAAAGGTGTGCAGAACCGTAAACGTGCCGGAAGGCGTAATCCGGAATACAGTTCCCTTGTTATTTGTCCCGCCGCTGGACGCGACTCCATAGAAGCTGCCGTCGCTTGCTTGCAGAAGCGCCGCTCCAGGCCGCGCGCCATCTGTTGCGCCGTGCAGTGTGTACAACTGCGTGTAGGCGCCAGACGCTGAAATTCGGAAGATGGTGCCGTCATTGTCGGCGTCGCCATAGGTTACGCCATAGAGATTGCCGTCGCTTCCCGGCACAAGGCTCGCTTGCGAGTGGCTTCCATCGCCGCTCCCTCCGCGAAAGTTGTACAGCGTGGTCAGGCTGCCATCAGGGGTAAGACGGAAGATGGTGCCGCAGCCTGAACACACGCTTGTATCGCCGTTAAACTCGGTTGTTCCGTATAGGTTTCCATCCGACCCCTCTACAACCTGCCCCCGGGGATTCGAGCCATCGTTTCCTCCGGTGAAGCTGTAGAGAGAGGTAAACGTGCCGGAGAGGGAGATACGAAAGACGCCTCCGAGTCCATACTTTCCGCCAACCGTGGTTGTTCCGTAGAGATTCCCGTCGCGGGCCTGTGCCAGTCCGGCGAGGGAGTCGCTGCCGTCAGTGCCCGTGAAAGTGTGGAGGATGGCGACGGCTTGCGCAAAGGTCATGGGGGCGCACAGCCCAAAAAACATCCAGAGAGCAAGCTTTCGCAGCATGAAACCCCATTGCCTTGCCGTTAGCGGATTCTATTGGTGTATGCCCGGCGAACCGGAAGCGCCGAAAATGTTACCGGGAGCTGCGGAGCCATTATTGCAGCCCACTCATTGAGAATGAGTAGGCGGGCAGCCGGATTCTACCCCCGCAACCGCAAATTTTTCTGAACAGCCAGTTCTCTCGTCCCTGTTCTCCCACAAAATCATCGGTTGTCATCCTGAACGAAGCGCATTGGGGGAGGCGGAGTGAAGGATCTGCGGTTGCCTTGTATAGTTTTTCGCTCTTTATAGTCTTTCCATCTTTTATAGTTCTTAGCCGGGTACCGCATGTCCCTGCATTTGGGGGATACGAAATCTCCATACCACTAGTTCTTCCACTAACCAAACCTGCGCAAAACCCCACCCCGTACCCTTTCTGGTCCGTAAATACCCCTTCGCGCATCCATACATTGACGGCGCAATTCGCGCGTCTTAGGCTGAAAAGTATGAAATTCAAAGTTTTGGAACTGGAACGGGAGCCGGTAGAGTTCGACCTCGCGTTCGAGTCGGGCCGTATCGACTTTGGCGACGAGGCCACCCAGACCGGGCCCCTGGCGGCAAAGGGACGGGCGGAGGTGCTGCACGAGCACCGCGGCCCCAAGGAAGTAGTGGCCGACATCCGGCTGAAAGGCGAGTTCTCCGGACAGTTCGAAGTCCCCTGCGCCCGCTGCGTGGAGCCGGTCCCGGAAATCCTCCAGGGAGATTTCGACCTGATTTTCCGCCCCGTCGATGCCGATTCCGGCTCGCAGGAGCGGTCTATCTCAGCAGAAGAAACGGAAATCGGGTATTATCAGAAAGACAGTCTGTTGCTTGAAGATGTGCTCCGGGAGCAGGTGCTTTTGTCCCTGCCGGCCAGAACGCTGTGCAAGCCCGACTGCAAGGGACTTTGCCCACGCTGTGGCCAGAACCGCAACACAGCAGCCTGCAACTGCGAGGAAGCTTCGAGCGACCCGCGGTGGGAGGCGCTGGCCGGACTACGCAGCCAGATAAAGTCCTGATAAATGACATTTTCTGGGCAGTTTGCCCAGGTAGGACATGAGCTTGACCAGTTGTCTGGGCGGCCAGTCCTGCGAAAGGAATTGCACCATGCCTAATCCGAAACGGCGCCACTCCGCCCGTCGCACTGCCAACCGCCGTGCCCACGACTTCCTCACCGCCACCGGTACCTCTGAGTGCCCGGTGTGCCATGAGAAGAAGCTGCCCCACCGTGCCTGCCCCAAGTGCGGCGAGTACAAGGGCCGCCAGGTCCTCGAAGTGAAGGAAGCCGCCAAGTAAGCGCTCCCCAAGACATGCTCATCGACATCGTTCTCGACGCTGTTGGTTCAGACAAGGCCCCCGAGCCTGAGATTCGCGGGGCCATTCTTGCGTGCCGTGAATTGCCGGTAAGGGTCCACCTCGTTGGGCCGGAGCCCGAGCTGCGCGATTTGCTCGACGAGCATCTGGAAAACGAAGACGATCTGCCCATCGTCATCCATCACGCCTCCGAAAGAATCGGGATGGATGAGAAGGCCGCGCACGCCGTCCGCACCAAGAAGGACAGCTCCATGCGTGTCGGCCTCAAGATGGTCCGCGAGCGCAAAGCCGCAGGCTTTGTCACTGCTGGCAACACTGGCGCAGCCATGGCCACTGCCAAAATGGTCCTCGGAGCACTGCCCGGTGTAGACCGTCCCGCATTGGCAACGCCCATGCCGACGACAACCGGCAGCCCCTGCATCCTTCTTGATGTAGGCGCAAACGTCGATTGCAAAGCGCACAACCTCGAACAGTTCGCCGTCATGGGCGAAATGTACGCACGCAGCGTCTTCAAAATGCGCGCCCCGCGTGTAGGCCTGCTTTCCATCGGCGAGGAAGAGACCAAAGGCAACGAGCTCACTCGTGAAGCGACCCCGCTGCTCAAGGCTCTGCCGTTTCACTTCATCGGCAACGTTGAAGGCCGCGACATCTTCAACGGCAACGCGGACGTAATCGTCTGCGACGGCTTCGTCGGCAACGTAGCTCTCAAAACCAGTGAAGGTATCGGCCGCTTCGTTCGCGACGCCTTGCGCGCCTCGCTGAACAAGACCGTCACCGCAAAGGTTGGTGCGGTGCTTGCCCGCCAGGCGTTCAATGACTTCCGCCGCCGTCTCGACTACACCGAATACGGTGGTGCACCGCTGCTCGGCGTACGCGGCGTTTGCATCATCGGCCACGGATCGTCGAATGACAACGCCATCTTCAACGGCATCCGCGTAGCCTATGAATTTGCCAAGGCGGGCGTCAATGAAAAGCTCGAGCGCGAGTTTGCCAGCAGACCGCAGCGCCCCCCGCAATCTTCCGCCAGCGCCCCTGACGCCACAATTCAGTAGCCCCGCATTCCGTTATGTCTGCCAACCATCTCAAGCCTGACTTTGCCAGAGACTATTCCGCCATTGCGGAACTCCTCGCATGCGCGAGCTGCGGCGGCAAGTTGGGCATTGACGCAAGCAACCTTGTCTGCAGCGCCTGCGCCGCGGAGTACCCAATCATCGACGGCATTCCCGTACTGACGCCGAGAAACACCTCTTCGCAAATCCCCGGCTAAGAGAAAACCCGCCAGCGCGGCGTCTAATGTATAACTTGGGTACGGCAAATCGTCCCAGGCACTTACGGAAATTCAAGGCACTCCATGAGCAGCGATCCATTCCCACTCCATCCGGTTACCTGTACGATCGTTGTTCCTTGCTATAACGAAGAGCGCCGCCTCCCTGTCCCTGCGTTTGAAGAATTTCTTCGCGACCCATCCACGCAGCAAATCAATTTTCTTTTCGTAAACGACGGCAGCGCAGACCGCACCCAATCCATTCTGGAAGAAATGCAGAAAGCATTTCCGAATCGCGTAGCAGTTTTTCATCAACTCCCCAACAAGGGAAAAGCCGAAGCCGTACGCAATGGCATGCTGCAAGTCATCGCAGCAGGAAACTCCGCATTCACCGGCTTCTGGGATGCAGACCTCGCAACCCCGCTGGACCAGATTCAGCCCGTTCTCGCCAACATGCTAACGCAGTCAAACGTGGACATGGTCTTCGGCTCGCGAGTAAAGCTGCTCGGCAGGCACGTCGAGCGCCAGCCGTTGCGCCATTACCTCGGGCGCGTCTTTGCCACCGCGGCATCCATTGTTCTGCGGCTGCCCATCTATGACACGCAATGCGGTGCAAAGCTCTTCCGCATCAATCCCGTGTTGTCGCAGGTGCTGGCCGAGCCCTTTCAATCGCGCTGGATATTCGATGTAGAGATACTGGCGCGCTACATCGGTTCGTGCGGCGGCAACCCGGATACCCTTCGCAACAAAATCGTGGAATTCCCACTAATGACATGGCGCGACGTTGCCGGCTCCAAGCTGACCCCGCTGGATTTTGTAAAAGCATTCGGCGAGTTAATCTCAATTCGCCAGCGTTACATGGCCTGACTCGTCAATTAAAGTGGTACGCATGAAAACCCCAGCACGATGCGCCGCTTTCCTCGCATGCGCACTCTTAACGCTAAGCACATCCATCCTCAGCAGCCAGTCCAATCCCGCCGCCACAAAGCCGCAGCTAGTCCTGCTGGATACAGATATCGGCGACGACATCGATGACGCCTTCGCGTTAAGCCTCCTGCTGCAAAGCCCCGAGGTAAAGCTGCTCGGAATCTCCACCGCCTATGGTGATACAGAACTCCGCGCACAATTAGTAGACCGCTTCCTCCACGCCGCAGGAAGAGCAGACATCCCAGTAGCCGCAGGCGTACGCACCGCCACTCCTCCGTCCAACATCTTCACGCAAGCCGCATACGCCCATCGCCAGCCACTGCGCAAACATCCCGACGGCGTAGCCTTCCTGCTAAGCCAAATCCGCCGGCACCCCAACCAAGTCACACTGCTCGCCATCGGCCCGCTCAGCAACATCCGCGCGGCCATCGCGCAAGACGCCGCCACCTTCCACAAGCTCAAGCGAGTAGTCATCATGGGCGGCAGCGTCTATCGCGGCTACGGCAAGCCCGGCACACCGCCGCAAGTCGAGTGGAATGCCGGCCAGGACTCCGCTGGCCTGAAAGCCCTCTTAGCCTCAGGAGTCTCCACCTTCGTCATGCCGCTCGACTCCACGCAGATTCCCCTTACCGGCGACCAGCAGGACAAAATCTTCGCATTCGGCTCTCCGCTCACCGACCAGGTCACCCTTCTCTACCACCAGTGGAAATACCTCAGCGGATGGCATCCCACCGGCCCCGTGCTCTACGACCCCATGACCGTAGCCTTCGCACTCAAGCCCGAGCTATGCCCAATGCAGCCCATGAACCTGGCCGTGGACGCAAAGGGCATGACACTCCCCGGAACCGGAACCCCCAACGCACAAGTCTGCGTAAAAGCAGACGAGCAGGGCTTTCTCAATCTCCTGCAAGACAGGCTCGCCCCCGCACAAAAGTAAATCGCAATCAGCCGCAAGAAAAACCGGCGCGCCGCTTGGTAGAACGGCGCGCCGGTTTTTGTACCAGGGGAGGGCATGAAGCAGTTACTCTTCGCTGCTGACGCCCACGCGGGCCGTCCGTCCTCTTTCAACAATGGGAGAGAAGCCGAAGCCGCCGCGCCCAAAGCCTCTTCCGCCGCCGTTGCCACCACCTCCATTACCGCCGCCTTTTCCGTTGTCGCTGTTGGAAACGGCCTTAATAAACGGCAGCCCGTTTGGCTCCCCGTAGCCCGTCACGTTATCCCAGCCAGTGGTAACAGTGAGCGAGGAGTCCGTGCCAAAGCTCAGCGCCACGGCATCGCCAAACGAGTCAAGCTCCCAGATAGCATCCGGGAAAGCCGTCTGCGTATACAGCAGCCCGGAGAAGATATCCGCGGAGCTATAGGTGGTTGTGCCGTTAGCATCCGTAATCGTGCCAGTAAGGTTATTGGTGTTCAGCGCGGTGGTTGGCACAACGTCCGTAATCTGCCCGGCCTTCAGAGCAGCCACTGTGGGAGAAGCAAAGCCAAGCGGCTTGCCGTTGTACTGGTCGGCAATCGCCCAGATAGCGGTAAAGATGGGGCTGGCAAGGCTGGTGCCGCCATAGCCCGCCGCAAAGTAGGTTGTTCCATCCTCCGTAACAAAGATGGGAAAGCCAGTGTAAGGATCAGCAAGCGCCGAAACATCCGGCAGTTGACGGTACTTACCCGGCAGGCTCTTCTGCCAGCTCGGCTTGGCAAAATACTGGCTCTGCCCGCCGCCTGCTCCGCCAAGAAAGAACCCTTCACCCGTTGGCGGATCAAGCGGATAGCCAAAGGCAATATAGTCCGCATTGTTGCCCCAGCCCGCTACGATATCGCCCGTGCCCGTAGGATTGTTCAAAATGGAAGTGCCGCCCACCGCCACCGCATATGGCGAGTTGGAAGGCACGCCCACCGCGCCCACCGGAGTCCCAAGGCCAAGGTCGCCACCGTCCCCCGTAGAGAACTGGAAGGAAACACCCGCCGCCGCGCCCTTCTTCAGAACAGCGTTGAAAGCCTCTTCTTCCGCAGACCCGGCAATGATTTCGTCATCGTTCTCCCAACTGCTGGAAGCGGTGTAAGCAATTTTGTGGTCAATGATGTACTCAAGCGAAGCAATCTGGTCCTCGTTGTCCTGCCCGGCAGAGGCAACGACAACAATCTTTGCTCCCGGAGCAATCGCGTGCGCCGACTGAATGTCGAGCGCAATCTCAACATCCCAGCCGGTCAGTTCGGCAGCCTGCGAGCTGGTGGGTTTGCCTTCAGGATAGATAACCGAAAAGTTGGAAGAGTTAAGCGCGGGCAACCCAAAGGTCTGCGCGGCAGTGTTGGCGTCAGCCTCAGCGCCGTCATAGCCATAGGCTTCTACCAGCGCAATCGTCTGCCCCTTGCCGCTGTAGCCCTGTTTGATAAGGTCCGTAAGACCATAGTGCGTCTGCAACTGCTGCGGCGTGTAGGAGACAATTAGGTCCGGGTTCTCGTCGTAAATGTAGCCAGTGTAAGTGGCCGTTGTCGTAGCCCCATCCGTGGAAGTAAAGGTAGTCGGCCCAGTCAAAGGCGTGCCCGTAATCGTGCTCAGCACACCGCCATCCGCCTGCACCTGTGTGAGTGGCTTTTTGAAAAGCGCCTGGTTGGTTTTGAAGTTCTTCTGGAAGCTCAGCATCGGCGTGCTCTGGTGCCGCTCAAGGCCGGCCACGGCCTTCACCAGCGAGCCAGCGGAACCGGCAAGAACGGCATCCTTGGTGTGAGCCTGGAAGGTGCGTCCGCTCTTCAACTGAAAGGAGTGAATCTCCGTCTGGAAAGCGCTCTCCGCCGCGCCCGTCGTGCCATGCACACGTACAGAGAAGCGGTTGGGGTCAGAGGAGACAACCGTAAAGCCTTGGTTGACCAGTTCGCGCTTAACAGTGTCGAACTCCTCCTGTGTCGGAGCGTATTTCTCAAAGTCTGCGTCAGTAAACCATTGGTGGTAGGTTGGCGAGGCCGGGTCATAGAGCGCATCAACCGCCTTGTCGTACTCCGCCTCGTTATGCGGCTTCAAAACCACGGTCAGGTTGACCAGATTGGAAGAGCTCACTCGGCCAAGGTCTTTAGCAATGGCTGATGCGCGGGGAGCATTGTGTGCAGGGAGTTGAGCAAAAGAATAGCTGGAGGCGAGCAATGCGACTGCCAGCGATGTTACGGTACTGCGGATAGCTGAGAGTTTCATCATATCTCCTAAAGAATGAACGAGTTGCAGAATAAATCGTGTAGGCACACGAAGAGCGTGCGGTGGTAGGACACCGTGAAGCTCGACGCAGGATGCGCGCAGTTGGGGCCCGAGGACAACAGTCAGAACGACTGCACGGCGAGAGAGCTGTGCTGCTCTCCGCGGCGTCTTCAGGGAAAACAATGTTTTCCAAAAGCGCCGTAATTCGCCGCCCTGCGTACTGCTAGAGCCAGAACTCCTGCTCTTTGATGTAGGAAAGGTTGCTCAATCCGCGTAGAAGCCAGGCAGAGTGCAAAGGGAATTGCTACGGACGAGCGCAGATAAGGGGCATCAACAACAACGTGTACCGGCTTGCTTGAAATCCGCCGGGATTGAGGAGTCGAACGCCATGTTGGGCATAATAGCACTCGCAGAGTTCATGTCAATGCCAGAGATTAAATTCTTTTATAGAAAATCGTCCGCACAATCATCGCCCTCTCGCAATAATCAGCGATTGTTTCTTGCCCAGCGGCTTTCGCCAACTCAGAAGCTGTCACCCTGAGCAAAGCCAATCGCATCGCCACTCTCAGCTGCCCCCGGTCCCTGCATTTGGGGACCGGGGATACCCATACCGAGAGTTCTTCCCGCATCAAGCTCTCCCGCTGTCCTGTGGAAAAATCCTGTCAAGCCCCAAACCCGAAAATATTTCCTAACTCATTGATTCCATTCAGAAAAATTCCCATCCAAGTTTGCGCTCAATTATGCGAAATCTGCCACAATAGAATCAGCAGAAGAAAAACGGCCCGATTCCAAAGGAATCGGGCCGTTCTGTTTTCCACTGGTTCGCCAAGCGCGAAGCGCTGCTAACTAGCTACACCAAAAGAAAGGAGACCCCCCATGCCATCAACAGCAAGCACAATCCCCTGTACCCTGCACCCCGTACCCTGTACCCGGCCTTTTGCACAGTTCCGGAATAAAGAAACTGCACAGTCCCTGTGCAATCTCACACAACCCACACAAAATAAAAGAAATGGAAAAGCACCCCGCTGTGCGCATACACACGGACGCATAAGGGAATCGTAAAGACAGGCCGCCACAAGCGACGCAGACCGCTTTCATGCCACAATCCCCATACCCCTTTCATGGGATTTCCCCCATATTCGTCCCAAAAAGAATTGACCCCCGAAAAAAAACTTGGTATTGTTAGAAGGTTCCGCAAGAACGCTCCTTTTCGTGTGTCTTGATGAAGAGAAGCGAACAGGCAGCCGGTACCGGAGAAATGGCGCTGGTTGAACCTGGGGCTGGAAGATTTTCCAGCTGTACAAGCTCCGAAGTAAGCTCTCTTTCTTGCGAGGGCAGGGGCATGAAGCCGAAGGGCGCCGAAGTAAGCAAGTTGGGCGCGGCCTTCGCAAAGATTCGCTACGGTGCTTGCGCGTTCTCTACCTTGGAGGGCTATGCAAGCCGGAACCGCGAAACGGAGTTGGCTCCCAGGCTGGTTTTAGGCCTGATGGGACGTACAGCCACCGTCGCGGCTCTCGTCTGAGATGGGAAGAAGGCAGACGCGAAGCAGGTTCGGGCTTCTGTGCGTTTGTACGGCATCCGCCGTCCAAAGCCAGAATGGCCGGAAGGGCTGCGCGACTGCTGATGAAGTTTGAGGCTTTCGGGTAAGGAGTTTCGGTTTGCCTACTTTTAATCAGCTTGTTCGTAAGGGCCGCACGGCCCCCCGCTACAAGACGGCCTCGCCGGCACTGCAGGCTTCGCCGCAGCGGCGCGGTGTTTGCACGCGCGTTTACACCCAGACGCCGAAGAAGCCGAACTCGGCGCTCCGCAAGGTTGCGCGTGTTCGTCTCACCAACGGTATCGAGGTTACGACCTACATTCCTGGCATCGGCCACAACCTGCAGGAGCACTCGATTGTGCTCATCCGCGGCGGCCGTGTAAAGGATCTGCCGGGTGTTCGCTATCACGTTGTTCGTGGAACTCTGGACTCGGTTGGCGTAGCCAACCGTAAGCAGAGCCGCTCGAAGTATGGTGCCAAGCGCGCCAAGGGCGGAGCAGCAGCGCCGACGAAGGGTAAGAAGTAGGAGTCAGGTTTCGGGTCCGGGTTCGGTTTTGACTGAACCCTGTCCCTTGAACTCTGACCCCTGTTTAAGACGGTTCCCGGACGGATCACGGTGCCGGGACTGGGGTAGTAGAAGCAGCGCGCAGAGCGCGGAAGGTTTTGAGGAACTATGCCGAGAAAAGGGCACATTGCGAAGCGGGAAGTAGCGCCGGACCCGGTTTACGGATCGACGCTGGTCACCAAGTTTGTGAACTCGATGATGTGGGGCGGAAAGAAGTCCACCGCGCAGGGCATCTTCTATCAGTCGATGAAGAACCTGGAAGCGAAGGGTGGCGATGAAGCCATCAAGCTCTTCAAGAAGGCCGTCGAGAACGTGAAGCCCCTGCTCGAAGTGAAGACCCGCCGCGTCGGTGGCGCCAACTATCAGGTTCCTATCGAAGTGAACCCTGAGCGCCGCACCTCGCTGGCTATCCGCTGGATTATTACCTATGGCCGCAGCCGTGGGGAAAAGGGCATGGTTGAGAAGCTCACCAATGAGCTGCTCGACGCGGCTAATGGCCGTGGCGCTGCCATGAAGAAGAAGGAAGACGTGCACCGCATGGCCGAAGCCAACAAGGCTTTCGCGCACTACCGCTGGTAATCAGCCTTCCGCAAGAGTTTGGCTCCGGCTCATAAAGGGCCGGAACGTTGTCTGGTTAAGCAGTAAGACTAACGGCGGGGAAACCCGCAAGGATGAATTGAAGTGGCTCGCACAGTTCCTCTGAATCGTTGCCGCAACATCGGCATTATGGCGCACATCGACGCCGGCAAGACGACAGCGACAGAGCGCATCCTGTTCTATACGGGCATTACGCACCGCATCGGTGAAGTGCACGAAGGCACTGCGACCATGGATTACATGGAGCAGGAGCAGGAGCGCGGCATTACGATTACGTCCGCTGCAACGACCTGCACGTGGAACAACATCCGCATCAACATCATTGATACCCCTGGCCACGTGGACTTTACGGCTGAGGTGGAGCGCTCGCTGCGCGTTCTCGATGGTGCGGTTGCTGTGTTTGACTCGGTTTCCGGCGTTCAGCCGCAGACTGAGACCGTGTGGCGTCAGGGCGACAAGTACAAGGTTCCCCGTATTTGCTTCGTCAACAAGATGGACAAGAACGGCGCTGATTTTGAGCATGTGATTGACACCATCCGCAAGCGCCTGGGTGCGCGCCCCGTTGCGCTGCAGATTCCCATTGGCGCGGAAGCAAATTTCAAGGGCGTGATTGATCTCCTCGAGATGCGCGCGATCCTCTGGCACGACGAGACCATGGGTGCGAAGTACTCGGTGGAAGAGATTCCCGCCGACCTGCTCAAGAAGGCGGAAGCCTTCCGCACGCAGCTCATCGAGACGATTGCCGAGACCGACGACCTGTTGCTTGAGAAGTTCCTCGAAGGCGAAACGCCGACGGTGGCCGAGCTTAAGGCTGGCATCCGCAAGGCTGTCAATGAGCTGAAGGTCTTCCCGGTTATCTGCGGTTCAGCCTTTAAGAATAAGGGTGTTCAGACGCTGCTCGACGCAGTTGTCGATTACCTGCCCAGCCCGATCGATAAGCCCCCGGTAGAAGGCATCGATCCGCACAACCACGAGACGGTTCTCATCCGCAAGGTGGATGACAACGAACCTCTCTCGGCGCTGGCGTTCAAGCTGATTAACGATCCGTTTGGCAAGCTGTCCTTCATCCGTGTCTACTCGGGCACGCTGAAGACCGGCGACACCATTCTGAATCCGCGTACAGGTAAGACGGAGCGCGTAGGTCGCCTGGTAAAGATGCACGCCAACAAGCGTGAAGACATCACCGAGATCATGGCCGGCGACATCTGCGCCTGTGTTGGTTTGAAGGATATGAAGACGGGCGATACGCTCTCTTCCCCGCAGCACCCGATCGCGCTCGGCGCCATCACCTTCCCTGAGCCTGTTATCTCGGTTGCAATCGAGCCGAAGACGAAGGCTGACCAGGAAAAGATGGGCGTTGCGCTCTCGAAGCTGGCTGACGAAGATCCGACCTTCAAGGTTCGCACCGATGAAGACTCGGGTCAGACCATCATCTCTGGTATGGGTGAGCTTCATCTCGAAATTCTTGTGGACCGCATGAAGCGCGAGCACAAGGTTGAGGCGAACGTAGGTGAGCCGAAAGTTGCGTTCCGTGAAACGATTCGCAAGCCAGCAGAGGCGGAAGGTAAGTACATCCGCCAGACGGGCGGTTCGGGTAACTACGGCCATTGCTGGCTGCGTATCGAGCCGAACGAGCCGGGCAAGGGCTACGAGTTCATCAACGAGATCAAGGGCGGATCGGTTCCGAAGGAATACATCAAGCCCATCGATCAGGGTGTGCAGGGTGCGCTTGAGCTTGGCATCCTCGCGGGCTTCCCGGTGGTTGACGTCAAGGTAACGCTGTTTGACGGCAGCTATCACGATGTTGACTCGAACGAAATGGCCTTTAAGTTTGCCGGTTCGATTGCGTTCAAGGAAGCGGCGCGCAAGGCTTCGCCGGTTCTGCTCGAGCCTGTGATGGCGGTCGAAGTCACTGTGCCTGAGGAGTTCATGGGCACCATCATTGGCGACATCAACTCGCGCCGTGGCCGCATCGAAGGCATGGAGCACGCGGGCGGTTCGCAGGTGATTAAGGCGATTGTGCCGCTGAAGGAAATGTTTGGCTATGTGAACGACATTCGTTCGTCCACGCAGGGTCGCGCTTCGTACTCGATGCAGTTTGCCCGGTACGAAGAAGCTCCGCGTATGATTGCCGACGAAATCATCGGCAAGTCGCAGGGCAAATAAGTTTGAGTTTGGGGGCTGGAGCCGCGTGGGCGGCGCCCCGATGTGAAACAGGTAGTAGAGCTACGAAAGGGATTCAGGAACTTTTATGGCGAAGGAAAAATTTGATCGTTCTAAGCCGCATGTGAATGTGGGAACGATTGGGCATATCGATCACGGCAAGACGACATTGACGGCGGCGATCACGAAGGTGTTGTCGAAGCACAACCCGAACATCAAGTTCCGTTCGTTCGACACGATCGACAACGCGCCGGAAGAGCGTGAGCGCGGTATTACGATCGCGACAGCACACGTGGAGTACGAGACGGCGAACCGTCACTACGCGCACGTGGACTGCCCCGGTCACGCGGACTACATCAAGAACATGATTACCGGTGCGGCG